>JAIRZH010000145.1 GCA_031267335.1 Oscillospiraceae bacterium
ACAAAATCTACACTGCTTAGAGATATTAGACAAGCTCTAAGATTTTCTAAATCTCATTTAATGCATAAAATTGTTGTAAGTCTAGTTATAAATTTTTGGTTTTTTTGGCGTGATCTGCCGTTTTAATTTATTTTATGACACCACATGTTCTTCTCTCAATTCCTTTGGCTCTAGCTTCTGTGATTCTAGCCCTTCCAGCGATTGTTTTGTCATCAACTATCCCATATTCTCGATAAGTTTTAAAACTAATATTTCTCTCAATTCTTTGATTCTAGCTTCTGGGACTATGACGATTCCAGCGATTGTTTCGTCATCAGGCATCATGTTCTTCTCGATAAATTTTAAAGCTTGTTCTTCCCTCGATTCTTTAATTAATTCTTTGACTCTAGCTTCTGGGACTCCGGTTACTCTAGCGATTGTTTCGTCATCAGGCATCGTGTTCTTCTCGATAAGTTTTAAAGCTCGTTTTTCCTTCGATTCTTTAATTAATTCTTCGACTCTAGCTTCTGGGACCCCGGTCCTTCTAGCGATTGTTTTGTTATTAAGACTCTTATTTCGCTCGAAAAGTTTTAAAACTTGTTCTTCCCTCAATTCTCCGACTCTAGCTTCTGGGACTCCGGTTTCTCCAGCGATTGTTTTGTCATCAAGCATCATGTTATTTTCGAAAAGTTTTAAAACTAATATTTCCCTCGATTTTTTGACTCTAGCTTCTGGGACTCCGGTTACTTCAGCGATTGTTTTGTCATCAAGCATCATGTTATTCTCGAAAAGTTTTAAAGCTTGTTCTTCACTCAATTTTCTGACTCTAGCTTCTGTGATTCTGATTATTTCAGCGATTGCTTCGTCACTAAGCTTCCCCTCCACGATAAATTTTAAAGCTAATTCTTCCCTCATTTCTTTGGCTCTAACTTTTGTGATTCCGAGCTTCATAGCGATTGTTTTATCACTATACTTCTTCTTGATAAGTTCAAGAACTTTATTAAGGTCTTCCTGCGGAGTGTCTTCAGGAAGTCTTTCGCTCTCAAAAGTCTGAGTAGAAGGTTGTCCAGAAAGCGTCGAATGGCTTTCGGGGTTACAAAAGTCTTGAAAAAATTCAAATTTTCTCGAGAATTCATCGTCTTCCTTTCCAAAGTCAAGCGGGAATTCGAAGTCCGTAGTAGCAGCAGTAGTAAAACTTAACTCCTGTGGCAACGGAACGGTTCCGAATTCTTTTTTCGTGACACGGAAAGTTGTTTTTTTCTGCGTGGGTAACACATGATAAGGCATAGGTGAGCACCCAAAGCGCTTAGGAAAACATCTAATACTTTCATCTTGTTCAAGCATTTGTGGTCCTTCTTTATACTGGGTTCCAAAAAGATTATTAATTTCTTTTATGAATTTGTCAGAACTAACTTGTGATTCAATTGAATTTTTATATAAAAAAAATATTACTGAGCAAAAAAATTGATAGGACGGACAAAGCCCAAAATAATTATAAATTTCATTTTCACTTACATAATCTGTTATATTTGACCGATTAATACACCTAAATATTTCTGGCATGCGGCCGAACCGAGTCGGAGTAGACAACATTCTGAATGATAGAATTCTTAATACTAAAAAAATTTTTTTTTCTTCAAAATTTAAACACGTTTTTTGTGATTTTAATACTGATAATATTTTTCCTATTTCTATTTCTGATGAATAACCATCGATCGTTGATGATATTAACTTTTCTAATTTTGGAATATTATCTGTTTCTAGAAACTGTGAAGGAATTTCTCGTAATAACAACATCGTTTGTATTAATTTTATATCATGAGACGTAAATATTTCTTCGATTTGCGATTTTGTAAGTAATTCTGGAGAAGGTCGCCACGTAAAAGGCTCATAATTCATAGCATAAACAAATGCAGACAAGCTGAGAACCATAGAAAACAAACAAAATAATGCAATTAACTTACGTTTCATAAATACTCCAATTAATTTAATTAAATATTAATTTACTTTAATTTTTTTAAAATATTAATATTAACTTTATTAACTTTAAATCGCTAAAATTTAGTTTTGCTAAGCTGCTTAATCGGCGAATAGATTACTAAAAAAATGGCTAAACAATTGCCTTAAAATAATTATTATAAAAAAATGACTAAAATATAGTCAATAAAATTTTTTTAAATTTATAAAATTTTCTAATGACACAGCAATTTATAATTTAGAAATTCAATAAAATATTTCAAATTAAAAAGTTTTATTTTCTGAAACGACTTTAAAAAATAAAAATCCGGTATTTGACAAAAAATTCCTCTAATTCCTTTAAATGAACAAAGCTTAAAATTTTGTTTTACAATTTCTTTTTCTTCCGGTGGCAAACAACTAAACTGAGTATAATTATGTAAACATAAATCTTCAAATGAACATGCAATGTCTAAATTTGAAATTATTATTTTTAATATTGCTAAACATTCAGTTTTTTCATAAGAAGTAAGAAATATAGAATTTAAAATTTTGCTAAATATTAGATTTTGTTTAAATGTAATTAATTTACTAAAAATTTCTTTCAAAAAATATAAAACATTAATCGGTGTAAAAAGAAATATTTTATTTAAAGTTTTAAAATCTGAATTTAAAATTTTTCTGCTTTTAAAAAATATTTCAACAAAAGAATCCCATTTTTCTTGCAACGACTGCGTTTCATCTTGATTCATATCACATATTGTATCCTGCGAAATAACTTGATCTGTATCTGGACTCTGATTTTTAAGCTTTGCTTTAATTTTTTGAATTGATCTCGGCTTAAACTCCTTATCCTGCTCCTGCAATTTGTGTATCGCATCCTGCAAAATATCTTGATCTGTATCTAGAATCCGATTTCCAAGCTCTGCTTTAATTTTTTGAATTAACCATGATTTGTGTATCATATCCTGCAAAATATCTTGATTTGTATTTGGATTCCAATCAACCCCCTGCGTGTGTTTCGGGATCTCGCACTTCTTCTTAAACAGCCGCAACAACAGTTGTTCCATCTGTTCAATTGCATATTTCTTTATAAAGTTTTTAGGCTCACGTATATGTATTTCAAGATTCCAACCAAACTCCGTATCCTGCTCCTGCGATTGGAGATTTTTCAAAAAACCTTGATAGCACTTTTCACATCTGCAACTATAACAGTTTTCTTCTCCGGTTGATCGCTCGGCTCCCATTACCACGACATGCAGTATAAAAACTATAAAAATCGATATTATTGTCGCTAGACTCATTACAAAAACTTTTGGAAAAATTTGCTTTATTTTTTCGCTAATTTTTATAAAATTTTTATTTATTATGATTAATTTATACATAATATACTAAATTCCTTTTCTCGAAAATACTTCCGATTTTATAATTTTTTTACTAATTCTAAATTATTTTTAAGTATATATCTTGATTCCACAGTTCCCCTTACCATTGTTAACGGATAAACTGTACTGGCTCGACCTATTATTGTTCCTGGATTTAAAACTGAATTACATCCTACTTCGGAAAAATCGCCTAAAATTGCTCCTAACTTTTTCATGTTTGTATCGATTGTCTGATCATTAAATTTTATTTTAACGTTAGATTTATCAGATTTTAAATTTGAAATAATTACCCCTGCACCGATATGAGCTTTAAAGCCAAGAATAGAATCGCCAACATAATTAAAATGTGGAGTTTGGGAATTATCGAAAAGTATACAATTTTTAAGCTCAGTTGAATTCCCCACGATTGAATTTTTTCCAACAATAACATTTCCACGTATGAAAGCCCCATAACGAATTTGCGCATTTGAATCAATAATTGTTGGGCTTAAAATACAACTTTGTTTCGGAATTTGTGTATCTTTAGCAACCCAGATGTTTTGGCTAATTTCGGAAAATTTACTTTTTGATAAACTTTTACCAATTTCAATAATAAAATCACCAATTTTATTTATTGCGGTCCACGGAAATTCTTCTTTTTCAAAAAGCTTAATTGCCAAAGTATGCGATAAATCAAGCAAATTTAATGTTTTAAATTTGTCCATTAAAAAACCTTTAAAAACTTAATTTTGGATTTTTATATTCTTGAAAATTTAACTGTTATTTATAATTATTTATTATTTAAAGCTACTTGAAAACATCCGCACGCTCTGGCTATTGATTTTTATAAAACCTGGCGGTTTGAAAATAAAATAAGCAAGAAAATACCAAAATATGTTTTTATAAACAATCCATCAAATCAGTCATTGTATAAAAACCACTAGATTTAGATTTTATAAATTCTGCGGCACTAAGTGCACCACGGGCAAAAATTTCACGTGACTCCGCAACGTGTTTTAAAGTAAAACACTCTCCGAGCCCGGCAAATATTATTTCATGTTCGCCTTTAATAGTTCCGCCTCGAATACAATGAATTCCTATTTCATTACTATTGCGTTTACCCTCTATATTAGTTCTGTTAAAAACTAATTCGGTATTTTTTTCAGAAAGTGATTTCGCCATCATCATAGCCGTTCCACTTGGAGCATCTACTTTTTGATTATGATGCTTTTCTATTATTTCAATGTCGAATTCATTTCCTAAAATTTGTTTAGAAATTTTCGCTAATTTTATTAATAAATTAACTGCTAAGCTCGTGTTGCTAGACATGAACACAGGAACATTTTTAGAAAATTCATGTATTAAATCACATTGTTCCTGAGTATAGCCCGTAGCACAAATCACCAATGCAATACTATTTTTTTTCGCAAATTCAAGCAAAGAATCGAGTGCAGTAGGGCTAGAAAAATCAATTATAACATCGCACTTAATGTTAACTTGCGATGCATTTTCAAAAACCGGAGCAACATAAAAATTTTCGGAATCTTTTATTACATTGCCAAATTTTTTAACATTTCTATCGATTCCGGCAACGATTTTAGTATTTTCTCGGGTTAATGCTGTTTTAAATACCTCACGTCCCATTTTGCCAAAGCAACCACAAATAATTATTTCCATAATTTCCTTAATATATTTTATAATCGCAAATTTAAATAACTATTTTATAAGTCCATGTTTCATCATAACACTTCTTAATTTATTTTCACACTCTTGATTTAAACCTACTAACGGCAAACGGCAATTCCCACAATCAAAATTCATCATTTTAAGTGCCGATTTAACAGGCATTGGGTTTACGTCATAAAACAATGCTTCCATTAGATCTTGATATCTTATCAATAATTCGCGAGATTTCAAAAAGCTTCTTAATATTGATTTTTCTGATTCAGGATTTAAAGATTTTATTATTTCATTATCTATTTGCATAATCGAACTTGCTATTTTTTGCGAAATTGCTGGGGCGATATTAGCAAAAGCTGAAATTATTCCAATCCCACCAGATGCTAAAATCGGTAAAGTTTGATCATCGTTTCCGGAATAAACAGCTAAATTATCACCGCACATTGCGATAGTTTTGATTATCGAAGAAATATCTCCATTTGCTTCTTTGGTTGCCACAATATTTTCGATTTTAGAAAGCTCAAAATATGTTTCTGGCATAATATTTAATCCAGTTCGAGATGGAACATTATAAAGGATTACCGGTAATTCGATGCGGTTTGCGATATATTTATAATGCTGAATAATCCCGGATTGCGAAGTTTTGTTATAATATGGTGTTACTATTATTACTGCGTCAGCGCCTAATTCTTGGGCGCGAATTGATAGATTCATAGATTTTTCTGTGCAATTTGAGCCCGTGCCAACTATAACTGGAATTTTTTTATTGATTTTTTCAATAGTATATTTTATTACTTTTTCTCGTTCTTCATCGCTTAAAGTAGCCGATTCACCAGTCGTGCCGCAAACTAAAATTGCTTGTGTGCCGTTGTTGATTTGAAAATTTATTAATTTATCGAGCATTTTCAAATTTACTTGATTTTGTTCATCGAATGGTGTAACAATCGCAACTGCAGAACCTTTAAAAATTATCTTTTTACTCAAAAAATACCTCATTAAAAATTATTTTTAGTTAAATACCCGGATGTATAAAGTAGTTCCGCCAAAAGTACACTTCCGCCGGCGGCACCTCTTATTGTGTTGTGCGAAACACAAACGAATTTTATATCAAAAATAGAACATTTGCGCAAACGTCCAACACTTATACTCATTCCGTTATAAATATTACGTTCTAATTTTGTTTGCGGCCTATCTTGATCTTCGAAAAAAGTTATTATCTTTTTCGGTGAACTTGGCAATCTTAATGGATTGAAATTTTGCCATCTTCTAATTACATCTTCTAATTCTATCTTTGTTTTAAAATTCGCAAAAACAGACGCCATGTGGCCATCGCTAACTGGAACTCTTGAACAATGTGCGCTGATTTTTGGTCTGTTAGCTAAAACGATCCCACCGGGGCTAACATTGCCCCAAATTTTTAAAGGTTCAGTTTCGGTTTTTTGTTCTTCATTTTCTATAAACGGGATAATATTATCAATGATTTCCGGGAAACTATTAAAAGTTTTTCCGGCACCTGAAATTGCTTGATAAGTGCAAACTACTACAGAATTAATTAAAAAATCTTTTAAAGCATGTAGAGCAGGCAGAAAACATTGAATACTGCAATTTGGTTTTACAGCGATAAAACCAAATTTTGTGCCAAGTTTCTTTTTTTGTATTGGTATAATATCGGTATGATTTGCATTAATTTCTGGAATTATTATAGGCACATGAGGAGTTTCACGATGCGCACTATTATTTGAAATTACAGGGCATTCAAGTTTTGCGTATTTATATTCAAGCTCTTTTGTTTCTGATTTGCTCATGTTAATTGCAGAAAAAACAAAATCACAGGATTGAGCAATTTTTTCAGCGTCAGAAACAGAATCCAAAACTATTTTCGAACGCAAATTTTCAGGAATCGGCGTATCTATATTCCAGCGGCCATTTAAAGCTTCTTCATAAGTTTTACCGCAGGATTTATTGCTCGCTGCAAGAATGTCGATATTAAACCATGGATGATTTTCGAGAATTTGAACAAATCTTTGCCCTACAAAGCCAGTAGCTCCAAGGATTGCAACTGAAAGTTTTTTCAAAAGTCACCTTAAATATTAAAATTTAGTTTAAATATACCAAAAAAATATTTGATTACAAAATTCATTCTTGTTTTTTTAAATTCGATACTTTTAAAAAATATTATGATTTTAAATAAATCCATAGACCTATTTCGAATCGTTTGGAGCCTAATCTGATATTTCTTAGCAACGCAAATTTTATGATAAAATTTTTAAAATTCAAAGCGTGATTAGGACCTGTTTCAGTATTTGAAATGACAAAATTTTAAGTAATTTTCGGATTAGAAAAAGAATTTTTTTCATAATACTGACGTATTGTGAAAAAATTTAACGTATTACAAATTAAAAAGTATCAAAATATGGTCGCCAAACGATAGCGGAAACAGGCCCTGAATATACACTGCTTTAGAGATATTAAACAGGATCTAAGCGATGGTAAGTTGAACATACTTTTGCTCAAGCTAATTGATCAAATTATCAAAAAAAATATTTTATCGTTTCTCATCTGCATATACTTTCGAAACGTTTTTGAAGACTAAATTTTAAAGTCAGTGAATTTAATTTTTTAAGAATTTATAAATTTACTACGAAGTTTTTCAATAACTTTTTTTTCTATTCGAGATATATAAGATCGTGAAATCCCAAGTTTATCGGCGATTTCTTGCTGTGTTAATGGTTTGAAATTTTCTAAACCATATCTTAATTTTATAATAATTTTTTCTCTTGGGGCCAAATTTAATAAGATAATTTTATTTAATTTTTCAATACTTATTTTATTTGAAATTTCATCAAAAATAGATATACCATCTGTTAAAGTATCCTGCAAAGTCAAAGGGTTACCGGCTTTAGAAGTTTCAATCGGTTCTGTAATAGAAACATCTAATGATGTTTTTTTTACATTACGTAAATGCATTAAAATTTCATTTTCGATACATCGTGCAGCATAACTGGAAAGTCTGGTTCCTTTATCGGATTTAAAAGTATTAACAGCTTTTATTAACCCTATTGTTCCTACAGAAATTAAATCTTCCGAACCATCGGTTTTAGAATGAAATTTTTTAATAATATGAGCAACTAATCTAAGATTACACTCTACCAGTTGATTTTTAGCTTTTTTATCGCCTTTTAAAGCTAAATTTAATAATTCATTTTCTTTTTGTTTAGAAAGAGCACTAGGAAATACACTTGGATTTATAACATGAAGCGCAATGAAAACAACATTAGAAATTATTTCTAGAATTGAATAAAATATCAAATTTATCACCTAACAATAGGTATGCTTTTGATATCTAAACAAATGATTCTGTTATGTTTTTGTTTTTTTATTTTTATAAAAGCCTGTTTAATATTTCTAAGTAATACAGATTTAACGATAAAATTTTTAAAATTCAAAGCATGAGGAAGGCAAATACTGACGTATTTAACTAACGAAACAATACAGAATTTTAAAAATTTTAGTTAAATATGTGTTGCTTTAAAGATATTAAACAGGCTCTTAGAGTATTCATAATACGCTAGAATCGATCTTCACAAAATCTGGCAGTTTAGAAAGAAATCTAAATTTATAAAAATTCTCTTTATTTAATCCAAAAATTATTCAAAATTTGATAATTTAAGGTAATAGAAACAGAAACTAATTTGAGACAAAATCATTAGACAAATTGATCTTTTTATTAATTTCATTAATTAATTCGGAAAAAATCTCTTTTTGGAATACTTTTTTGATCATTATTCCATCTTTAAAAATCATTAAAATATTGCCAACACCAGTTATAGCGAAATCAGCATCACGCGTTTCGCCATGCCCATTTACCGCACATCCCATAACGGCGATTTTAATATTTTTTTTAAAAATAATATTTTTATATTTATTTTCTAGCTCTTTTTCCAATTGTTTTGCAATTTTCATTACATCGATTGTAGTTCTACCACATGTCGGACATGAAATTACCGAAATACCATATTTTAGACCTAAAGATTTTAAAATCGAAATTCCGGTCTCGATTTCTTTTTTTGGATCATCGCTTAAAGAAACCCTAATAGTATCTCCGATTCCATCTAACAGCAGCGAACCGATTCCAATAGCTGATTTAATAACTCCGGTTTTAAAAGTTCCAGATTCGGTGATCCCGATATGTAATGGATAATTACACTTTGATGCAACCATCTTATATGATTCGACACACGTTCTTATACAAGAAGATTTAATCGAAACTATAAAATTATTAAAATCAAAACTTTCAAGTAAATTAATATTTTCAAGCGCACTTTCAAACAAAGCATTTGAGGTTGGCGAGCCAAATTTTTCTAAAATTTTTTTTTCTAATGAACCACTGTTTATACCAATTCTAATTGGAATATTTAAACTTCTACAAGTTTTAGAAATATTTTTTATATCTTCATGGTTAATATTTCCAGGATTAATTCTTATTTTGTCTACACCGGCGTATACCGATTCAATAGCTAATTTAGCATTAAAATGAATATCAGCAACAATCGGAATCTTAACTTTTTCTTTAAGAATCGGTATCAATTTAACTGAATTTAGATCAGAAATAGCTACCCTTAAAATATCGCAACCCGCTTTTTTAAGTTTTTTAGCTTGTTTGACGTTTGCTTCAAAATCTGTTATCTTGGCGGAAAGCATCGATTGAATTGAAATTGCCTCATCGCCGCCTACGATTACATTTCCGACAGAAATTTTTTGTGTTTTTCGTCTTTCGATCATAAAGAAGAACTAACCAAAAAACCTTTAATTATTTTCATTATATCATTATAAGTTACCGCTATCGTTAATAATATAAACATCCCAAACCCAATAATGTTAATTATTGTTTCGATTTTCTGATCAAGGTGTTTTCCGGTAATAGCTTCGGGAATTAACATAATGATTCGTCCTCCATCTAATGCCGGAAAAGGCAAAAGATTAAAAATCCCAATACTAATTGTGAACATTGTCATAAAAGACAAAATATTTAAAATTGCTTCGCTAATTCCAGATTTTAAACCTTGATCGGTAATTTCTCCAATTTTTGTTGCAACACCGACAGGGCCACTCATATCTTTTATCGATAATCTACCGCTTATAAGATCTGTTATACTTTTATATGTTAAACGAACAAAAAAAACTATATTCATTACTGAATAATTCAACACGTTAAGTAAGGTTTTTTTTACGCCCAAGAGATAAAAATCAATCTCAAAACCTTTAACAATACCTTTTTCTTCTACAGACTTTATTTTAACATTCTTTACTAACATATATTTGCCATTGCGCAGAACCTCAATGTCTACACTACTGTTTTTATTAAAATTCATGCTTAAAGCAAACCAAACATCGCGATCTATATGAGTTTTATAACCATTTATTGAAAGGATTTCATCACCAGTTTTAAGACCAAAACGATCCGAAACTGAAGATTCGATAAATCCAGATATCGTTGTGGTTGGCACACTTTCGTAAGAAAGCGTAAGGATTACAGAAAAAATCAATCCGATTAAAAGATTCATTAAGCCGCCTGCGGCTAGAACTATCACCCTTTTCCAGACTGAAATTTTCCCAAACGAATGCTTGGATTTAGATTCTTTTTCTTCTCCTTCGAGTTCGCAAAAACCACCTATCGGAAAAGACCTTAGTGAATAAACGGTATCGTTTTTTTTAAATTTCGCAATTGTTGGTCCCATCCCAATAGCAAATTCATTAATTTTAACGCCAAATAGACGCCCTGTTGAATAATGCCCTAATTCATGAGCAAAAACTATTAGATTAAATATTAAAAACGCAAAAACCCAAATCAATACATTAATCAAAAAAATTCACTTCCAAATTATATTATAGCACATTAATAATATTAAGAAATTTTAACATTACTTTTTAGAATTTACAATTTTTAAATTTTAAAGTTTAAACTAAAAATTGCCAATAGGTTTAACGAAAACACATTCTTATATTTCAGCTTAACGAAAATGAGCCTTAAATATATATCATTCATAAATGTTAAACAAGTTCTAAAATTTTGCAAAAATTTTTTGCATTTAAAAAACTTATTCGTCAAAAATCTCGACTTTATCATGTTCTGATAAACAATAAATTTTAGATTTCGTTTTATTTGATTTTGCTGTAAAATCTTTAACTGTATTTTCCGAATATTTATTTTCGGATTCATTTATTTGTTTTGAAATTTCTGAAATTTTTGCGTTTATTTCAGCTAATTTAACTTGTCCACACAAAAACAAAAAAATACCTATAATAGCAAATAAACTTAAACCAAATACATATAAGCCGATAGTAAATTTTAACTTAAAATCTCTTACACGTTTAGTTTTCGATAGGTTTATATCTATTATTTTGGAGCGTGATTTATTTTTAATCTTTGATAAATCATAAGCAACATTTTTATTATATTGGCTCAAAAAATCACCTTTAATTATAAAATTTGATTATTATTTTAATGTTAAAATTTTTATTTGTATTTCTTAATATTCATTTTTGTAAAAATTCTAATTTTTCGCACACTCGAAGCTTAGCACTTTTGCATCTTGGATTTTTGAGAATTTCGTCCGTGCTTGGTCTTACGGCTTTTTTTGTTATTAATTTAGCTTGCCTATTTTTTCCACAAGAACAAATTGGGAAATCTCTCGGGCAGATGCAATCTTGACACTGAAAATTAAACTCTTGTTTTATAATTTTATCCTCAAGAGAATGAAAAGAAATTACAGCTAATCTTGCATTGTTTTTCAAAACTTCAAAACAGACCTTTAAGCCTGTTTTTAAATTTTCTAACTCGCTGTTTACAGCTATTCTAAAAGCTTGGAATACACGTTTTACTGATTTCATTTCGCTAAAATTCGGCACCGATTTTTTTACAATTTCAGATAGTTTCAGTGTAGTTTTTATTGGTGAACGTTTACGTTCAATACAAATCATATGTGCGATTTTTTTCGCAAAACGCTCTTCGCCAAACTTAAAAATTAAATCAGCTAAACTAGATTCGTTTAAACTTATAAGTAAATCAGCCGCAGACAGCCCTGACTTGCTCATACGCATGTCAAGCGGGGCATCATTAATATACGAAAATCCACGATCTAAATTATCAATTTGATATGAAGACATACCCAAATCCAATAAAATTCCATCAATTTTATTAATTTTATTTTTATTTAATAAACTAACAAGCTCAGCAAAATTGGCTTCTAAAACCAAAACATTTTCAAAATCACATAATTTTTCGTAACAAATAGACACGGCATCTGGATCTATATCAATTGAAATCAATTTGCCAAATTTACTTAATCTTTTTGCAATTTCAAAAGAAGCACCACCGCCGCCAGCAGTTCCATCTACATATATACCATCTGGTTTAATTGCAAGCAGATCAATAGTTTCATGAAGCAAAACAGTTTTATGTGAAAAAAACAAACAAACAACCAAACAACTCTATATTAAGTAAAATATCTACCACATGTAAGATTGGCATTTTAAAATTAAAAAGTCAATTATTTTTCAGTATTATACACTGAAATTTCACGAAATATTACAATAATTTAACAATCGAATCAAATTAGAATCATTGATTAAGCAAGAGAACATGCTAACGAAAATGTTTTTTTGTTCTTGATTTGATTTGCGTGATGCTTGTGTAAACATAATGAAAGCTTATAACTATGATGTTTGAAAAAGTTTATAAATAAATTAAAAATAAAAGCATGTAAAGTTTAAATTAAAAAACGTGTGGTATAGCTATGAATTTTTTTCAAACATTATAGCTATAAACGCAATTAAGTTAATCAAAAAATATTTTCCAATGAAATTTTCTCCGATTCCCTTAATGCCTTAAGATAAGTTATGGCCGAAATACTAGATTTCGAAGTTTCAAGCGATGATTCATTTTCTAGGCTTGCATTTACGACTTTTAATGATTGTGTAATTCTGTCAAGTGATTCGTGATGAATAAAAATAGAAAGTATTTTTATCTTTTTATCCCATATTTTGTTTAATTCTATACATTTTTGGGTTGCTTTTGAAAATTCAGATTGATCCTTAAGATTTATAATTTCTTCCAAATAATTTTCTGCAGTTTGTGTAGCATTTTTTATAAGGTAAAAATTAGTAACGCATACCATAATTGTAATTAAAAAAAACAATATCGCAATGTGAGTTTTTTTCATATTGACTTCCTTTTTTAGGGTTTGTTTTACTATTTAAAATAACTAAATTTCAAGTAATTTTTGGGTTAAATAAGGAAATTTTTGAAATAATACTGGCCGTATTGTGGAAAAATTTAACGCAATCAAATCAAAAATACGAATAAATAGTAGAAACGTGCCCTAATTACTTTTTTTGATTATATTAAATTCTTTATTTTTATTTACCGTCATAATAAAAATTTCATTTTGATCAATATTTTCTTTTTTTAATGTTTGCGCAAGCCAAGTTTTATCAAGATTGCAAAAAGATAACGATGATTCGTTAATCTGGCTATTATTAATTACAACCATATCTAGAATAGCTTCAGGGACTTTTACACAAAGAGTAGCAGCGTCTGGCGGCTGTTTTTCACTTTTTTTGAGAATACTCATTTTACCGTTTGTCTCTATAATCGCAAAAGCAACATCTTTAATTGAAAAAACATCCATTTCGCGTAGCTGCGCGTAAAGATCTTCGATGCTCATTCTGAGTTTTCGAAGCTCGCCTTGCTGAATTTTTCCTTCTTTTATTATAATAATTGCGCTTCCGCAAATTAACTTCCTGAATTTTGTGCTTTTCATCATAAAAGAAGAAACAAAAATTTCGCAACATACTAAAACAACAATCGGAACTAACCCGCTAAAAAGTGGTTGCGAAATATTTTGCATAGGAATAGAAGCAATATCAGAAATTAAAAGAGCTACTACAAGTTCTGAGGTTTGAAGTTCACTGATTTGCCTTTTGCCCATAAATTTAATCGAAAACGTTATAACTATATATAAAATTAGTGCCCTAAAAATTGAAATTAACACAATTAACACCTTTAAAATATCAATACGTTTATTGTTTGCATTTTAATCACTAAAAATACTCACTAAATTATTTTCTACACGATTGAAAAAGCTTTTTAAAGCTTGTTCTCACTACTGTTTAACGACTATGTTTTGGTACTTTTTGATTTGTATTACATTAATTTTTTTACAATACGTTAATATTGTGGAAAAAATTTTTCTTATCTAACCCAAAAATTACTCGAAATTTTGTCATCTCAAATAATAGGAACAGGCCTTAGTTATGCAGGAATTCCGCTGAATATCTAAAAAATTAGAACCTGTCTTCGATAAATATTAAAGATGCGAATTTTTGACAATTTTTGAACATTTTTAGTGCATTTAACTCTGCTTGGATGGTGCTAAGTTAAGAGCCTGTCTGATATCTCTCTAGCAACACATATTTAACTAAAATTTTTAAAATTCTGTATTGCTAGTCAGTAAAACACGTTAGTATTCGCCTTCCTCACGCTTTGAATTTTAAAAATTTTATCGTTAAATTTGTATTGCTTAGAAATATTTAGACAGGTTCTGAGGAAAATAAGCAAAAAATTCCAAAAATTGTCAAAAGTTTTGCTTAATGTTTATTGAAGACAGGTTCTTAATAATAAGGTCCTGCTCCTACGAACCAAGATTACTTGAAACTTGATTATTCCAAATAGTAGAAATAGGGCCAAAATTTTTATTTATTCAATCTAAAAATTACTTAAAATAAGAGTAGTGCCTAAAAATCCACAATTTCCGTTGGCAAAGTTTTAGTGGCAGAATGAGTGATTTCTTCTCTTTCGGCTTCGACTTTGGCTAAAACTTCATTTGCTGCTGCAACTATAGTATCACCAAGTAACTCAAGATCGCCTTGAGAAATTAACTCTGGATCTATTTCGATTGAATTAAGCCGCATATTGCTATTAGCTGTAACCGTAACTTTCCCACCACCAGCAACAGCAGTATATACTTTATCGCCTAGACTTTCGATGCGAGATTCTATTTCAGCGCTTACACTTTGCATCTGGCTAAGTAATCTCATCATTTCATCATGTTTATGGTCGCTGTTATGGTGTTTTGGCAAACGAACTTCCATTAAATCCTCCTAAAATTTAATTAATTTTTATATCAATACCTGAACTTTTTGCTTCGTCAGTTATTATACCAAATAAATCGTTAGATTTCTTGTTAATAACCTTTTTTGAAGATACTTTATAATTTTTACCAGTGATTTTTAGTATAACTTCCTGAATTTTTTTATGAATTTTTTTTATTGCCTCAATAGCGAAATCGCCTTCTGCTTTTATTAAAAACAATTTATCTTCTGTATACGCATCGGCAGATTGTAATATTGTTAATACATACTTCGGAATATCTTTTTCAAGCCCCTTTATAACTTCCGGCCATAAATCAAATTTTTTATTTTGATCACTTTCTATTTCGTTATTTAAATTTTGCGTGATATCAGATTCATTATATTGATTAATTTCTTTTATCGGTTTTTTTTTAATATTAATTTTAATTTCTTCTTGGTTTTCAATTTCATCTAATGAATTTTTTATAATATTAAATTTATCGTCTTGTTTATATTTTTTTTCTTTATCTGGTTCTTCTTTAATTTTATTATTTTTTGCTGATTTAATATTTAAATTTGTTCCCAAAGAACTTATTTTTTTATAAATCTTTATTATCGCAAGTTCGATTTCGGTTTTTTTATCAGGAAATTTTAACATATTTACATAACATTCTTTTAAGATATCAAAACACGCAATTGATTCATCGAGAATTAAAATTTCTGCACTTTTTTTTATTAAATTCGAATCATAAACACATTCTTCATCTATTTCGTTTGTTATTTGAAAAACAAAAATTTCACGAAAAAAAGCCATTAGTTCTTCGCACAAACGCGTTGCTTCTTTGCCGTTTGAGTAAATATTACTTAAATCTTTAATATTCGAAGATAAATCTTTTGAAATAATGTTAAATGCTAAATTTTCAATATTCTTTTGACCAAAAAATCCAATTGAAGAATTCACACAATCAATATCTATAGTATTGTTGTTGTTATAGCATTGATCTAAAATTGAAAGTGCATCACGAAGCGAACCATCAACGACTTTTGATATTAAATCGATAGCTTCTGGTTGAAAATTAATTTTTTCTTGTTTGGCGACAAATTCAAGTCTTGTTTTTATATCTTTTGAGTTAACGCGAAAAAAATCAAATTTTTGGCATCTAGAAATCACGGTTTTTGGAATTTTATAAAATTCAGTTGTAGCGAGAACAAAAATCACATGTGCTGGTGGTTCTTCTAAGATTTTTAAAATAGCATTAAAAGCACCGGACGAAAGCATATGGAATTCATCAATAATATAAACTCTAAAATTAGCTTCTGAAGCAACAAAATTAGCTTCTTCACGGATATTTCGAATGTTTTCTACTCCGTTATTGCTAGCAGCATCGATTTCGGACACGTCCAAAATTGAACCTGAATCAATCCCGAGGCATATTTTACATTCAAGACAAGGATTACCATTTTGTGGATTTAAACAATTAACAGCTTTGGCTAAAATTTTAGCGCACGTAGTTTTTCCAGTCCCGCGAGCTCCGCAAAACATATAAGCATGTGCTACGTGATGCGAAGAGATTTCGTTTTTGAGTATACTTGTGATATGCGATTGCCCGGCAACATCATCAAAAACTTTTGGTCTCCACTTTCGATAAAGAACCTTATACACTTGTAATTTCTCTCGAACATTCAAACAAATATCCAAAAATAAATAATTTCGGCGCACCGTCAGAAACCAAAACACCCGATAACATACACTTAATGCTGCTCGATTTCTCGCCTGACATGATTCGCGCCATACCGTCATTCGCTCCGGCGGTGCGCCCAAACTATTTAAATCTGCCACAATAAAAATAGTATAATAAATAAAATAAAAAATACAATAGATCTTTTTTTAAAAAAAATATTTTAATCGCAATGTTTGAAATAAAAAATTTAGAGCCTGTCTTCAATAATCTAAGGATGCGAATTTTTTGATAATTTTTGAACATTTTTAGTACATTTAACTCTGCTTGGTTAACGTCAAGCTGAAAAAAGCGAAAAACGCCAAAAATTGTCAAAAAGTTGTGCTTGATGACTTATTGAAGATGGGTTATAGCTGATTAAAATAAAAACTTGAAAAGAACTTAAATCATGTCTTATGATATAAAATTCAGAAAGTCGGCAATAGAATATAAAGAATACGGACATATGTTCAATAAAGTTTAAAGATATATCCAAAATCTCGCCACGAACCTAATTATAAAATGTTTCAATTTTTTAATTAATGAGTTAAAACTACAAATCGAAAAAGCTATACTTACTGCAGAAGAGTTAGATAGTTACTTTGAAAAAAATTAGAACAATAAGTCGAAGTATTTATTGAAGGTAGGTAACAAATTTTGTAAAAATTAGTGCGTATTATAGATAATTCAAAGAACATTTGAATAAAAACGAAGTGTTTCGGAAAATTTAGAAATAGATCTGTTTTAAAAGAATTTGTAGGTAATTTATGTCAATAATCGAAGGCTGGAAATTCCCGATAAATATAAATTCCAAAACTGGGAAAATAGAAACTGTTTGCGATAACGCAGCTATAAAGCAGTCTGTTGAAATGATATTAAAAACACAAATTATGGAAAGAAAAGTAGTTCCGAATTATGGTTCGGAATTACGCTCTTACGTTTTTACAGTTATTGATGCTAACAGCGTTTCTTCGTTTAAAAAAGCCATAAAATATGCAATCGAAAATTGGGAAAAGCACGTACAAACCATAAAAGTTAGTACTCGCGCGACTTCAGGACCGGTTTCAAGAATGCAAGCAGAAATCGAATATACAACCGATATTAACCCTACACCAGAAACGATTACAAAAGAAATTAACATGAGTGGCGTAAATTAATGAAACTCAAATTAAATAAATGGCCTAAATTCGATGTTAGAACAAGAAATGATTTAATTTTTAAATTCCGAAAATTAGCCAAACAGTATACGCCAGAATGGAGTTTTGATGAAAAAAACTCTGATTTTGGTGTAACTTTAGCAAAAATATTTTGTGAAATGCAAGAAAACACATTAAGTAAGCTTAATAAAAGTCTTTATAACCTTTATCTTACTTTTTTGCAGCTAATAGGTACAACGCCTAAACCAGCGGTTCCGGCAAGCGGCATTGTAGTAGTCGAAGCTATGGAAAATTCCAGCGGAAGTTATATTCCAAAAAGTACACGAATAACCGCCGATGGTCCGGATGGAGATATAATTTTTGAAACTCAAGAAGATATTTTTATAATCGATAGCAATATAAAAAAAATTATTTTTACCAATTTTGAAAATGATAAAATAATTAGTGCTTATGAAAATGAATTCAAGCCTTTTCGAATTTATGATTGCCAAAACAATAAGAATCTTCAATATAGAGCTATTTATTTATATAACGATATTATTTTTAATTCTTCAGAAACTAATCTTATATTTTCTTTTGAAAATCGTTTTTCTAAGAAAAGCGAAGAAGAATTATTAGAAGTTTTATCTAAAAGTGAATGGCAATATTTTGATGGTAAAAATTGGGAAAAAATTGAAATTGTAAAAAAAACCGAAAATAAATGCATTGAGGTGTTGTTTTCCAGCAAACCACAAAAAACCAATTTTATGGATAAAACGGCGCGTTTTATACGTGTTATTCCAAATTGCTCAGAAATAAAATTAACAAAAATTACTTGTATTTCAACACCTAAAAAATTGCAACCAGAGATTTTTATTAGCGATGAAAATCAATTGGAAAAATCTGAATTTTTGCCATTTGATGAAAAATATATGCTTTATAATTGTTTCTATATAAAATCAGATGAAGTTTTTAGTAAAATCGGGGCAAAAATTGAATTCGAGGTAAAACTGCATTTTATTAAAATTAAAACAGATTTAAAAAATTCGGAAATAAAATATAAATTCATAATGAGCGACATGGATTTTTCCAATATGGAACCATATGATATTACAATAGAAAAAGTAATGTGGGAGTATTGGAATGGTTCAGGTTGGGCTAAACTTAATTTTCTTAGTAATAACGAAAGCAGAATCTTCGAAGCAACTGGCAAAGATGAAATTCGCAAGCTTAGCTTTATTTGTCCAAAAGATTTAAAAGAAATTTCAGTCGGTGCTTATGATGGCCTATTTATACGTGCAAGAATAGCCAAAATTAATAATCAATTTGATATCATGGCGAATTATATCACCCCATGTATAAGCGATTTTTCTATAAATTATTCTTTTAGTAATCCAGAAGAATTACGAGAAGTTTTTATTTGTGCTAACGCAGACAAATATAGGCTTGAATTCCCAACAAATTGTGATATTCCTATTAGTTTAATAGAAAATATAATTTCAAAAGAACCGACTATGTATATTTGTTTAGAAAAAGGCATTGTCGGTGGGCCAATTAGAATTTTTTTTGACATTCAAGAAGGAATTTATAGGAATAAGCATTTAACTAAATGGGAACATTGGGCCAAAAGTTCAAATGGAAATTTCGAATGGAAATATTTAAATGTAATCGATGGAACTTCTGGATTCACTCATAGTGGCACTGTAACGATACTTGGAAAAGATGATTTTATTCTTAGAAATCTTTTTGGTATCACAGGCTTTTTTCTTAGGATTACAAATATAAATGGTAGTTTTAACAATCTTAAAACCGAATGTTTGCCAACGATACTTGATATTAAATTTAATGCTGTAAAAATTTTGCAAAAAGAAAGCACTGAACCTGAGTTTTTCGAAATAGAAAGTGGGCAAAAAAATAAAATTTGTACACTTTCACATAAAGGAGTGTCAGGAATTACAGTTTGGGTTAATGAAGCTGGAAGAATTTCTACGCAAGAAAAAGATGAACTTGCCCAAGACCCAGAAGATAAAGCTCAAATTAAATATAATAGTTTAGGCGATATGGAAAAAATTTGGGTTAAGTGGCAGCCTGTTGATAGTTTTTTATCATCAGGCCCACAAGATAGGGTTTATCAGATTAATTTTTCTGAATCTCAAATTATTTTTGGTGATGGTAAAAATGGGAAAATTCCACCAGAACAGTATGATGAAAGCATTAAAATTGAATATTTTTTTTGTGTAGGCCAAAATGGAAATATTGATTCTGGCGCTGTTAAAGATTTCGCTTCAGTTATGCCAAATGCCACAAAACTTTATAATCCATATCCGATTTCAGGTGGTTTGGACCTCGAAAAACTCGAAAATACCGCTCAAAGATTATTTTTAGAAATTCAAGGTGGAGATCGTCTTGTTTCTGCGCAAGATTTCGAAAAGGCTATTCTTTCGAACGATAGAAATATTTATGCAGTTAAATGTCTAGCACATATAAATAAGTTCAGCGAAACTGATATTGGCCAAATCAGTATTGCAATTTTGCCTAAAAATTTCCCTTGTGGACACAAAAATTTCGAAGGTATAAAAAAACAAATTTTAAAATTGCTCAAAAA
>JAIRZH010000007.1 GCA_031267335.1 Oscillospiraceae bacterium
ATTTATATCTATTAACATTTTTACCGCCTTTACTATCAATATTTTTATTTTAATTTAGTTTTTTTCTTTCATTTTAATTTTTAGTTTAACTTTTTTTTTATTGATAGACAAGTCTAATGGATAAGAACAGGAAATTAAGTCTACAATTCCCGGTTTTTATGAGGATGAGAGAATTCGGAAAACAAGTTAGTTACTCATAAATTGGAGAAAAACATAAGGAGCGAACCATGCCAAACAACAATTTTAAAGACTTAAACGAGCAAGCACGCCAGAATCTTGAAATCGCGGAAAAACATGGCGCGGAACAGAATTACTTTTTCGTAACAACTTTCAAACGCTATATTTTTCAGCTTAAAACTCTTGACGAGCTTGAAAAAAATATAAAAGAGGAAGGTTTGAAAATTGAAAGAGCGGCAAGTAAAAACGTAAAAAACGAAATTATGAATCCTTCGGTTGCCACCTACAATAAAACTTGCAATTGTGCAAATAAAACTGTAGCAACGATTGTCAGAATCATAACCGCACTTCGTAAGAATAGCGAAGGCGGCAATGAGCCTGATCCTTTACTGGAATTCATCAGCGGTCGGCGAAACTCGATTGATTAGATTTCTTTCTAAACCGTAATTTTAACCAAAATTGCTTTTTTGCAAAGAAACTCATTTGGAATATTAATACGCCTGCATTCGCTTTTGCGGAATCTAACTTAATTTATAAAGAAATCTGTTAAATACAAAGTAAAAAATTATCAAAATTCTATTAATTAAATTAATTAAAAATCGGAGAAAACCAATATGATTAAGGCTGAAAAATACGCAAAAGCAGTGATTTCAAAAGAAATTCCCGCTCCTAAATATGTTAAATTGCAATGCCAAAAGTTTCTGGAAATTTTAAAAAACAAAGAAAACAAAAATAATAAATATTTTGTTGACTTAAATCTTTTGGAA
This sequence comes from Oscillospiraceae bacterium, assembly GCA_031267335.1. Taxonomy (GTDB): domain Bacteria; phylum Bacillota; class Clostridia; order Oscillospirales; family Acutalibacteraceae; genus Improbicoccus. The sequence continues at coordinate 945 of JAIRZH010000007.1, forward strand.
AGACTTGAAAAAGCTTTGAAAGTTCTGATTATGCCAAGAGGCTTGAAAGCAGGTGAGACAATATATGAATGCAGTTGTGGCTATCAATGGCTGTTCTATACTTCAGTTCTTTGCATGGTTCACAAAGATAATCCGCAGAAAAGAAAATATGAGACTGCGATTTTAGAAATCGGAAGAAAGAATTTTAAAACTTTTACGATTGCGACTGTTTTTGTATTGCTTTTCTTGCTTGAACCAAAGTTTTCCAAAATGTTTTCCGTCAGCCCCGACGGAAGTCTGAGTCGGGAAGTAAAAACTGCAATCGAAGAGATTTTAAAAAGCAGTCCGCTTGTTTATCTCAAAGACGGAACGCCTCGATTCAAAATCCTGCGTGATTATATTAAATTTAAACTTAATGAAAATCAGTACTTCCCGCTAAATTATTCGACAAGCCGAATGGACGGCAAACTCCCCAACGTCTTTCTTGCCGATGAAGTAGGAGCACTTCCGATAAGTTATGCGATCGAAGCGATGAGAAGCGGTCAGCTCAACATTTTGAATAAACTTGGCTGTATCATAAGCACAAAATACCCAACGGCAAATAATCCGTTTGAGGATGAGGTTAAATATGCAAAACAAGTTCTTGACGGCGTCTTGGAAGACGAAACGCTTTTTGCTTTGCTTTATGAGCCGGATAAAATTGAAGACTGGTCAACTGATGATTTAATTCTAAAGCAAGCAAATCCGGTAGCTCTCGAAATTCCTGAGATTTGGGAAGATCTGCTAAAGAAAAGGGCAAAAGCAATCGCGATGGAAAACGCAAGAGAAAATTTCCTGACAAAACATTGCAATATAATTTGCTCAAGTCAAGGGATTGAAACTTTCGTAGATATAAAAAATGTCCAAAATTGCCGTGTCAACAAAATTGACTGGCAAGGACGCGAAGTTTATCTGGGCGTCGATCTTTCGATTTCAAACGATAATACCGCCGTGGCAATGGTTTCTGAAGACAACGGCAAGATTCTTGCCGAATCAATTTGCTTTATCCCCGAAGGACGGCTTGAAGAGAAAAGTCAATTTGAAAAGGTTGATTACAAGCTATTCGTCAAAACCAAGAAATGTATTGCTTGCGGCAACAAAACAATAGACTACGGTACAGTCGAAGATTTTGTCTTCGGAATCGAAAAGAAATACGGCGTTGCCATCAGAGCGATTGGCTTTGATAGATTCAACGCGATGAGCAGTGCTCAGAAATGGTCAAAAGAGTATAGAACTGTTGAAATAAGACAGCATTCGGATACTTTGCATCCCACTTCAAAACTGCTCTATGGAAAAATTGTAAACGGAGAATTTGAATATGAAAAAAATACTCTTTTGGAAATCAATTTTGAAAATGCAAGATGCACTTACGACACAAACATGAATCGCTATGTTCATAAGAAGAAATCAAGCGGCAAAGTCGATATGGTCGTTGCTCTGATAAATGCTGTTTATTTGTTGCAGCAGGACATTATTTTTGAGGATCCGAATTTAACCTATGCAATATGAACATGAATTTTCAAAATAAACTTAAAATATTTGATTTATTAGATCTGCCCTAAAACTGAATTATTTTTGTAAATTTCGAGAAAAAAAGAGCACAGAAATGCGTAGCATACTGGTTGTATGTGAGCAGTTTCGAGCACCGCATTGACCGATGGAATTTGCCAAAAAGAATCAATTTTAGGGCAGGTATATTAGAATTAAAAAACGAGGCAAACATAATGAAAATCCAAGAAATAGAAATTGAAAAACTTAAACCTTACGAAAACAATCCCAGAAAAAATGATAACGCGATTGAAGGCGTTGCGAAATCAATAGAAAGTTACGGTTTTAACGTACCGATTGCCATTGATTCAAATTTTGAAATTATTTGCGGATACAAGACTTGAAGCCGCGAAGAAACTTGATTTGAAGAAAATTCCATGTGTTGTCAAAGAGGACCTAACGGAAATACAAATTAAAGCGTTTAGAATTGCTGACAACAAGCTTCATGAGCTTTCTTCGTGGGATAAAGATTTATTAAAAATTGAGCTTGCAAATTTAAAAGAGCTTGATTTTGAAATCTCTGATTTAGGATTTTCCGACTTTGAAATCGAGAATATTTTTGACAAAAATAAAAACTTTTACAGTTTTATCGATGATCTGGAAAAGAATGATTTAATTCAAAATGCAAATGATTTAGATCATTTTGTTATCAGTTTTGTGTTTCCAAAAGAAAATGAAGAATTACTGAAAAACTATATAAAAGCTAACGGAAAAGAGCCGATTGTCAGAAAAATAATAGAACTTTCTAAGACTACATGATTTTGTAAGTTATATTTGGATTTTATGAATTGTCAAAATCTGCCGAAGCACAAATAAAATTTTAACCTAAGTATATTTAAATTAGAGGTAAATTGACATGCCGAATTGCGGAACTCAGTGTATTTTATGCGACTTGCCGATTAGATTTGATACATATAAAGGCTGTTCACACGGATGCAGATATTGCTTTACTCAAAGAAAAATTAACATAAACAAAATCAAAAAACATGAAAGCGTGGAAAGTTTGAGAAAATTTATTAATTTTGAAAGAAAACATGAAATTAGCTGGTGCGATTGGAAAATTCCGCTTCATTGGGGGCGGTCTGAGCGATCCATCCCAGCCAATTGAAAAGAAAATAAGAAATTTCTCTTAATTGTCTAAAATTGTTGGCAGAAACTCAATATCCGTTTGTAGTCAGTACAAAAGGCGCACTTCTTGGTGATGACCAATATTTAGAGCTTCTTTCAATATGCAGTTGTGTTGTGCAGATTTCTCTTGTTTGTGATAAATATGACAAGATTGAAACCGGAGCACCTTCTTTTGAGCAAAGGTTGGCAATAATCAGAAAAGTTTCGCCAAAAGTAAAAAGAGTAATCGTCAGAATTCAGCCGTACATGTGTGAAGTTTTTGAAGATGTTTTCAAAAATCTTAAGAAGTTTAAAGAATCAGGTGCATATGGCGTAATTCTTGAAGGGATGAAATTTATCAAATCAAAACCAAATTTAGTTAAAGTTGCAGGGGATTTCTGCTATCCAAAAGAAAAGTTGGAAGAAGATTTTCTTAAACTGCGAGATGAAGCCCACAAGCTTGGCTTAAAATTCTATGTCGGAGAAAACAGACTCCGAAAAATGGGCGACAGTCTTACTTGTTGTGGAATTGATGGCTTAACGGGATTTATTCCGAATAAATACAATCTGAATCACATAACTCATGATGAAACAAAACCTGAACCAACAAAATCACAAAAGAAAGTTGGTACAGGATGTTGTTTTAAATCATTTTATCAAAGTAGTCTTTACAACAATTTTTTCAAAGACAAAAGTTTTCAAAATGCAATGGAATATTATGCGAAAAATAAGTCTGAGCTGATAAAAGAAATTTTTGGATTGTGAAATTTTAAAAGAATAAAATCTTAAAAAGATTAAAGGAAATAAACAATTTATAACTAAATAAATAATAAATTTCAAATTTGATTTATTAGAATTAAATCTCAAAAAAGATAAATCTTTTGTTTAGATATCACATATTCATTTTTAGAATTGCAAAGATATTTATATAAATTTAATATTCTAATAGCAAAAAACTTACTTTTTATCAATAAAATATTCTCAGACATACCCTTAGTTGTACATTGTACATTGTAAATTGTACATTGCGAACGGAGTGAGCAAAATGGCTGATTCAGCAGAAATGTCAACGTCAAATCAATATATCAAATATCACATAAGTGTTTACCAAAACTCGCAAAATGTCAGCAATAACACTTCAAATGTTACTGTTGATGTTTACTTCTGGCGCAGCAATAGCGGTTATACAACTTTTGGCATTGGAAATGTCTACTGCAAAATCAATGGATCGCAGTATTCTTCGAGTGTTTCAAGCAGTCAGAAAATAACAAATTCGGGGATTGTACTTTTTCAATGGAACGGCAATATTTCTCACAATTCTAACGGAACGAAAACACTCGCGACAAGCGCATGGATTAATCTCGATACGCCTCTGACAAGTAATGAGCAGAGTTATTCTTATACTTTGCCGACAATCCCAAGGGCAGCAACTTTTTCAGATGCAACAAATTTTAATGATACGGATAATCCAAAGATTTATTTTAACAATCCCGGTGGATTTAAACTGTGTTTGAAAATGGAAGCCGTCGGAAACGATCATTTGATCGTCAGAGACAATATTTATCCTTCAAGTCCTTATACATTTAGCTTAACGACTGCTGAAAGAAATTCTTTGCTTCAATTGGCGCCAAATTCCAATAATTTAAGCGTAAGATTTACTGTAGGAACATATCTAAGCTCCGGTGCTGGTGATTGGTCTTATGGCGACCGTGCAATGACAGTTGTCAGTGCAAACCCAAGTTTTAGTTCATCACAGCTTTCATATTATGATAATAATTCAAACATAACAAACATTACGGAAAACAACCAATTAATTGTTCAAAATCAGTCTCAGCTTTATATTAATTTTACGTCTGCTACTGCAGTAAATTCAACAAGTATTTCAAGCTATCAGCTCAACTTTAATGGTTCAACCTATTCTTACTCAAGTTCAGGAACAAAAAATCTTGGCACAATAAATTCAAGCAGCAATCTGACTTTATCAGTGAAAGCCATCGATTCAAGAGGGAATTCAACAACAATTTCTAAAACTGTAACTTGTATTGCTTGGCAAGCACCACAAACAACTTATCAGATTGCAAGAGTTAATAATTTTGAAACAGCAACAAATATTTTGGTTAGTACTACTATTTCAAGCGTTAATTCAAAGAACAGTTTGCAGCTTTTACAATATAGAACAAAACCGTCGACAACTTCTACGTGGAGCGATTGGATCGACATCCAAAACAACATAAAAACACAAGCAAATTTCGATAACACAAAAGCTTTTAATTTTCAGATTCAAGTTCAAGATAAATTCGCAACTTCAACTTTTTCTTTTAACTTAAACGCAGGCCAACCTATTATATTTTTTGATACAAACAAAATCAGTGTCGGAGTGAATACTTTTCTGAGCAATAGTAATTCTTTTGAAACGACAAGTTTATATGTTAACGGCAAAAATTTAAGTTTTGACACAATTTATCCGATTGGCTCAATTTACATGTCAGTGAGCTCAACTTCTCCGGCGACTCTTTTTGGAGGTTCTTGGACTCAACTCTATAACAGATTTCTAATCGGAGCCGGGTCTTCATATTCCGTAAACTCTACCGGAGGCTCGACATCGGCATCGCTTACTACTTCAAATATACCAAGCCATAGTCATAGTTTCAGTGCAACAACATCAAGTACCGGAAGCCACACTCACGGCCTTGCAAGAGCTCCGGAGGGAAGTGGCTATAAAGAAAGTTACGGTTATACGACAACTGCTACAAGAGAGCAAACTACTTATTCGGATTCTTCCGGAAGCCATTCCCACAGTAAGCGGGACTACAGGCTTGAGCGGAAGCGGTTCTTCGTTTAGTATAATGCCGTCTTATTTGGCAGTTTATATGTGGAAACGAACGGCTTTAGATTTTATTAGACTTCTTTCTAAACTTTCCGGAACACTTCGTTTTTTATTCAAAGCTCCTTGGAGTATCCATATATACGCCGGCGTCACTTTGAATAAAATCCGTAGGTTTAGAAAGAAGTCTATTGCAAATTACACCCAAAACCACTTTTAAAGTGGTTATTTTTATATTTTTGGAGGAACCAAAATGAGTGAAAAACTTAATCTTAATCATTTTTTAATCAAAGAAACGTTCTTGAGTTTGGCGGGCTGTATACTAATCGTTTGCGGAATGAAGCAAATCATTAAACCATATGACTGCTTGTTACTTTGGATTAATTTACTGCTTTTGAGGTGATTTTTTTGGATTCGGCACAAAGATTTAAAATTCAGAGAATGCGAGAAGATGGTGAAATTTATACTAAAATCGCAAGAGTCACGGGAGTTTTAGCAAACACAATCAAGTCGTTTTGCAGAAGAAATAACTTTAAAGTTTTGAAAATAAAAGACGATAAATCTCAAAATCTTTGTAAAAATTGCGGTAAAGAGCTGGTTCTGCGTAAAAAAACTAAACCAAAAAAATTTTGCTGCAAAACTTGTAAAAACAGGTGGTGGAATCAAAACAGAAAATGTTTGGCAAAGTCTGAAAATATAGTAATTTGCAAGCATTGCGGCAAGAAATTCACTGATTATCAAAATAGCAAAAAAATTTACTGCAGTCATCAATGCTACATTAATTTTCGTTACAAAACTGTATAAACACTTAATTTTATTATCACTTGGAGCCGTAAAACGGCTCCTTTTTCATGCTTAATTTTAAATTTAATTTTGGAGGAATATTTTATGTTTATAAATACAAATTTGAAAGTCTTTGAAAACACTGATTTTGGTAAGGT
>JAIRZH010000010.1 GCA_031267335.1 Oscillospiraceae bacterium
AACATAAAAGCTTCGCCGATTGCAAGTTTAAAAGACGAGCTTTTCAAAAATCTGAAAGAACAAGGTTACGGCGATTTAGTTTATGAAACTGTGAATGCAAATTCTCTGTCATCGTTCATTAAAGAGCAAATTTCGGAAAATAAGGACAAATTGCCGATTTGGCTCGATGGTTTAATCAATCTTTACGAAAAAGTTTCGGTCAGCGTTAGAAAATCAACCGGAAAATCCGGAATAGCAAAATCTTAAAATTGCAAGCAATAAAAATGCAGGACAATTTTTTATAAATGTATCAATTAAAAATTAAATTTATGGAGGAAAAGTTATGTCAACCAATATTGAAGTAAACAAAGATAAAACAAGCAAAAACAGCGAAATTGTCTTAAAAAACAAAGATGCAAGCGAAAATTCAGCAATTAAGAAATCAGGATTTACAGCAAATATCTCGGATGAAATTTTGGAAGAGCTAGTAAATCTAAATGGCAAGTTGGAGAAAATCAAGATTCCGGCAGGTGGCGGAACATCTTTTGAGTTTCCAAATTTTGAAAATGCAGACGAAACTATTCCTGTAAAAGAATTCTCGGCAGTGATTCTGTATCATCATCCGATTTCAATTTACTACGCTCAAGATTATGACGGAACAGTGGTCAGCCCCGATTGCATCAGCTTTGATGAAACGATTGGAATCGGAAATCCAGGCGAGCTCTGTAAAAATTGTAGTTTTAACATTTTTGGTAGTGGCAAAAATGGCGGAAAAGCGTGTAAAGCAAAGATTCAGCTTTATATTTTGTGTGAAAACGCACTTTTCCCAATGTCGATTTTATTGCCTACAAGTTCTATTAAAAGTTTTCAAAATTATATTCGAAGACTCCTATATCAAGGAAAGAAGCTGAATTCATTGATAACGAAATTTTCCTTGAAAAGAGTTTTGAATAAAAAAGGCACTCCTTATGCGCAGAGCTGTTTTTCTGCGATTCGTGAGCTTGAACCTGCGGAATTTGATGTTATCAAAAAATTAATCGAAAAGATTAAAAATTTTGCAGAGGAGGCGAAGAAAAATGGCGTACAAGTTAGTAACGAAACAAAGGGAAATTGAGGATTATATTGGCAGTTCGGAACTTTTGGCGTTAGATATCGAAACAAGCCCAAATGAAAAGTACCGAGATGAACCAAAATCAGCGCTTGATTCACACAAATCAACAATTACCGGAATTAGTTTTTCAGTTTCACACGGAACAGGGATTTATATCCCTTTCCGCCACCGAAATGGCGAAAATGCTGACTTTAAAACAATTTGGAGTTTTATCGAAGATGAAATCTTAATGGACCCCAAAATAATCGTAGTGATTCACAATTTGGCATTCGAGAGTGCGTTTTTCTACGCTCTCGGAATAATTCCGCAGTGCAAGATTTATGACACGATGGCCGCTGCTCAGATGACTTTGAAAAATGAAACGCAGTTTAGAAATCTTGCAGATAGCGGCCTAAAAACGCTTGTTCCTGAACTTTTAGAAATAGAACTCCCGAAGTTTGAAGTTGTAACCAACGGTAAATTTTTTGATGAACTCGATTCGAAAGATCCCGAAACTATCAGATATGCTTGTGCCGACTCAGATTATGCACTCAGACTTTATCATTATTTTAACGACTGGTTTGATAAAAATTTACCGAAACATAAATTTATTGTTGAAAAAATCGAGTCTCCGACTGCAGTTTATGTAGGTTTAATGAAACACAATGGTTTGCTTATGGATGTCGATTTGATGCTTCAAAAGCAGAAAGAATCGGAGCAAATTCTTACAAAGCTTCATGAAAAATTAAACTCCATAACAGGTGTTGAAGTCGGCAAGAACGCAAGCACGAAAGCGTTTAAGGAGTTTCTTTACAAACAAATCGGACTGCCGATTTTTAAAAAGACAGAGAAAAACTCTGAAGCGGTCGATGACGAAGCAATTTTATTATTGGAAGGATACTGCAAGACCGAAGAACCTGATTTTGTGCCGCTTTTAGAGATGGTTAGGGAATATCGTAAGATTGGAAAAATTAAGTCGACATATATTGACGGCTACTTGCCACATATAAACTCTGCAACCGGGCGAATTCACGCAGAACTTTTTCCGCTCGCAACAGACACGGGCAGGTTCGCAAGCCGAAATCCAAATCTTCAAAATTGCCCTCGTAAAGACAACGACCCAATTGGTGTAAGAAATTTTATTATCACGCCAAAAGGAAAAGTTTTGTTGTCGCTTGATTTCTCGCAAATAGAACTCAGAGTAGGTGCGTTTTACTGCCGTGATAAAGCCATGCTCGAAACTTACCGGAACGGCGGAGATATTCACGCAAAGACCACGTCTGTGATTTATAAAATTCCGTTTGAAGAAGCAGTGGATAAAAATTCTGAACACTACAAAGAACGACGAACAATAGCTAAAGCCTGTAATTTTGGTGTTTTCTTCGGTCTTTATCCGAACGGTTTACTACGAAGTTTGAAGTTTAAAGCACATCTAAACAAAACTTTAAACGAATGCCGCGAAATCATAAACAATCTAAAGGAAGGCTATCCCGGACTTGTTTTTTGGCAGCACGAAACCATTGCAAATGCCAAGTTTTCAGGATTTACGGAAACTTTTCTTGGAAGACGAAGATATTTACCTGAGATTAATTCACTCGATAGGAATAAAAAGAGTTTTGCACAGCGCTGTGCGTTAAACACACCGATTCAAGGCACTGCAGCTGATATTTTGAAACTCGCAATTGTCAGAATTTTACATGGTTTGCAAGAACGGATTTGGTTAAAACCTCTATTACAGATTCACGATGAACTCATTTTTGAATTACCAAAAGAAAAGTTAGATGAAGCTGTGCAGTTTGTAAAAGGTTGCATGGAAGTTCAGCCATTCTCTGAATTTGATGTTTCAATTGTTGTCCAAGCCTCATTTGGCACGAATTTCGGAAATTTAAAAGAAATCGAGGAGGTGTCAAGTTGTGGATAACAAGATTTTAACTTTCGAATCTTCTTTTGAAGAAAAATATGAACACGCACTAAAATTTTTAAAATTTGTGTACCGAGGTTGCGATCAAGGTTTCATAGGTGTTACTGCTCTCGATACACGTTGGACTCAGTGGTTTGACATTTCAAGACCTAATGCATTAGAAAATACTGCAAAATGGGGTCTTAAGTGGGGTGAGAAGTACAACACTTTTTTGAATTTAGCACTTCGAAAAGTAGGAAACAAAAACAAACGTGGTGATACTTCAGATATTTTATCGATTTCTACGCTTTGGGCTGATATTGATTTTTTAAATTCAGGTCACGCAAAACAAAATTTGCCAAAAGATTCTGATGAAGCAATGGAATTTTTGAAAAAATTTGAATTGCTACCATCCATCATTGTTAGTACTGGCGGTGGTTTGCACGCATATTGGCTTCTTGATGAACCTTTTTTAATGTCAAACACAGCAGCAAATTTAGAAATAAACAAAAATGCTACCACCAGTAGTCTGGTAGCAGATGAAAATTTGAATTCGAAAAAAAGCCTTAACGAACCCAAAATAGATAAAAATAGAGTAGCGAATTCTGTTACAAATGAATTACTGCAACCGTTTTCTGCAAAATTTTTAAAAAGTGCTACTCAAAACGGCTGGAATTTGGACTCGGTTTTTGATTTGCCTCGGATGATGAGGCTACCTGGAACATTTAATCACAAATTTAAAGAAAAGCCTGTTTGCCAGATGATTGAGTGTTCTGAACGAAGATACAGTGTTTCTGAGATTCAAGAAAAACTGGAGTTTGGTTCGGGAAACAAGAAAATTCACAGTTATTCAGCAACTGCAAAGTTTTCCAAACAACAAAGTTTTTATTCAGAAAAACCTACTGTAAAAATTTCTGAACAATCATTACGCAACATTGAAAATATGATTGCAAAATGCATTTTTATGAGGCACTGCAAAGAGAACGCCAAAACACTGCCGGAACCCTTATGGTATGCAATGATTACGAATCTGGTTACTCTTAAAAATAGCGAGTCAGCGATTCACGAATTTTCAAAGCCGTATCCGAAATACTCTGCAGCTGAAACTGATGAGAAAATTCGTCATGCTTTTACCGAAGATAAACCACATACCTGCTCATACATCAAGGAAGTTTTGAATTTTGATTGCGGTAAGAATTGTAATGTTAAATCACCGATTGTTTTTGGTTTGCCAAGCTTTGAAGAACGTTTTAAAGATTTTCTCGTCAAAATAGAAGCTTTTTCTGAAAAGTTTAATGTTTCAGCGATTTTCTCAAATGAAAACATGAAACTTTGCGGTTGGGCAAAACTCAATAAACCAAGTGAATATGCGGCTTTGAAGCTAAAGTTAAAGGGTAAAGTTAACTTAAAAGATTTTGAAAAAGCAGTACGTTTTGAGCTAAGAAAAAAGACACAAATTTCAAATTCAAGCATTGAACAAAAATTAAAACTCGATGGCATCGAACTTCGCGGTGCTGTTACGCCGAAAGACTGGATAATTTCTCTGAAAAATGGTGTTCAGCGTATATTTACATCAAAAGAGAACGAGGAAATTCACGAGATTTGTCCATGTGCTCTCGTAATTTCAAGGCGTTTTGAAAACATCGATGATGGCACTCAAAAGGTTGAACTTTGTTTCTTTCGAGACGGATACTGGCATTCTGTAATTGCCTCCCGTTCACATATTTTTAATCGTAATTCAATAATTAAGTACGCTGACAGTGGTTTGCCTGTTTCGTCGGGCAATGCCTCAGAGATTATTAAATTCTTGTGTGATTATGAGAACACAAATCTTGAGAAAATTCCTCTAATTCGCTCGATTTCTCGCATGGGATGGGTTGGAAAGGAATTTTATCCTCATTTTGTCAAATCCGAGATTCAGTTTGAGACAGAATACAAAGAAGCTACAAATATTATGAGATGTACAAATGGAAGTGGCGACTTTAAAATTTGGAAAACCTACACTAAAAAACTTCGCGAAAATATTTTTGGCAGATTTTTGCTTGCATCGTCTTTCGCTTCGCCATTGTTAAAACTCCTTGGTCATCGAGTATTTTTCGTTCACATTTGGCATGATTCGAAATCAGGAAAAACTGCCGCAATTAAAACCGCTATTAGTATTTGGGGCAATCCAATGAAACTAATGGGGTCGTTTAATGCAACTGCTGTTGGTTTAGAAAGAATGGCAGGGATTCTTAAACATCTGCCGTTCGCGCTCGATGAACTACAAGTTTTGAACAGTCACAGGCAATGTGTGGAAAATATAATTTACAGTCTCGGCAATGGTTTTGGCCGGCTTAGAGGTGCAAAAGAAGGCGCAGTTCAGGAGACTTTAAATTGGTGCAATATTATCTTAACTTCAGGCGAACAGCCAATTTGCAAGGAATCAAGCAATGATGGCGTTTTAACAAGAGTTTTGGAACTTTACGGTAAACCTTGCGAAAGTGTGGATTTTGCTCACGATTTGCATATCATGAGTACCAATCATTATGGTTTTGCCGGGAAAAAATATATTGAATTTCTCGTAAATTTGATTCTTTTACACAGAAGGAAAATAAAAAAAGATTTTGAAATACTTCGGGGTGAAATAAAAAAGCGAAGTTTTGAAAACTCTGATACAGCTCATCTTGACAATATTTCTACCGTCTGTCTCGGAGATTATTATTCTTCGATTTCCGTTTTTGAAAGAGACGAAGAAATGGCTAAAAACGAAGCAATTTGGCTTGGTGTTGAGATTTTTAAAAACACCAAAGATTTTGACAAATCAGATACAACGGATAGAGCTTGGGATTTTGTTATTGGTTGGGTTATAAGCAATAAAAATAGATTTTTACCTGATAGTACGCCGTGTTACGGGAGAATAGAAAATGATTTCGTTTATGTAATTCCTAATATTTTACGTAACGCACTTGAAGAAAATGGTTTTAATTATGGCAAAGTCACACGTGGTTTTAAAGAGCGGGGTTTTATTGAAACTCGGAAAAACCAAAGAAATCACGAAATTATGCAAATTCCAAAACGCATTAATGGAATTGTTCATAAATGCTTTGTAATTAAAGAAGTTACAAATTATGAAATTAATAATGATGAAAACACAGTAAATAAGCCACTTTAAAAAGATGTAACCTTGTAACTCCATTTTTGTACACATACACCGTGTTTATTAGAGTTTATATAAATAAAAATTAGAAAGTAAACATTAAAAAATTGAGTTTATATCACTCTATATAACATATAAAAATTATTTTAAGGTTACAAAGGTTACTTATATTTATAATTTGGCGTAATTACTGGATTTCAAGGCGTAACCTTTTTGTGAAAATTTGTGGTTACAAGAGGTTTCAGAGGGTACAAAAAACAGGAGGTCAAAAATGCTTGAAAAAACAATAACAAACAAAATCTTAAAGTTTTTAAAAACTCAGCCAAACTGCTTTGCTTGGAAAACTCATGGAGATAGTTTTAGCCAAGCCGGGATTCCCGATATCATCTGTTGTTTTGATGGAAAATTTCTAGCGTTTGAAGTTAAAGCTCCAAACGGAAAACTTTCAAAGCTGCAGGAAATCATCATTGAAAAAATCAGAAATGCAAATGGATTGGCGTTTAAAGTTACGAGTTTGGAAGAAGTAGAGAAAATCTTTAGGGAGGTGAGCACGATATGAGAATTTGTTTTTTAATGGCAAAGTTAAAAGTTTCATAAACACAAAATTGAAAATTACACAAATACAAATTTTAAAATTTCATAAATACAGAATTAAAAGTTACACAAATACAAAATTATAAAACTACAAAGCTATTAAAGATATAAAATTAAAACCGAGAAACTGAAAGTTATAAAAACACATAAGCTGAAAATTTAAAATTTAAAAAAACATAAAACACAAATTACAAAATAAAAAGTCACAAGTCATAAAGTTATAAGCCATAAATCGAAAAGTACAAATTTACAAACTTCAAACTGCAAATCACAAAGTTCGAAGACGAAAGTTTTATTGGGTTTTAACCATTATTTTGTAAATTTGGAGGATTTTTATGTCAATTATTTGGAAATATATAAACAAAAATGCTATTGCGATTGAAGCAATCAGGGATTTTGAAAATATGAGAAGCATTATTAATAACACGCCCGCTGAAATCAAGGAGAAATATTATAAACTTTTTTCTCCTGCATCATCAAAATTAAGTTTATTTCCAAAACACCGCGAACTAAATTTTACGGAAGCTTTAACGGTAAGTTTGCTCGATAAAATCGACATTCTCAACGAACGCTACCGCCAGGCGATAGAGTACATGAAGTGGTTTGAGCCCGCATGGTCAAATCTTTCTGACCAAGAACAGGCTGTGCTCAGCGAATTTTACAGCGATAATTTACGCTCCGGTGCCGCTGTGCGATTGATGCATAAAATAAATTACAGCGAACGCCAAATACACAGAATACGAGAAAAAGCATTAAGGACATTATCAACTGTCCTGTTCGGAAAATAAGTTGGCAGTTTAGTGGCAGTTTATTTCTGTTTTGGCACGATAATATAGTAACATGAGCAATTTATGCGAGGCTTCGGCAGGAAACTGCCGGAGCTTTTGTTATGCCCGAAGGAGTGAACCAAATGCCATACAAACCCAAATTACCATGCCGTTTCGTCGGTTGTCACAGACTGACAAATCAAGGCTACTGTGAGGAACACCGTAAAACTATTCACAATCGCTACAACAAATACCAACGAGATCCAAACTGCAACAAGCGCTATGGCTATGTTTGGAAGCAAATCCGCAAAGAATTTTTAAAACTTCATCCACTCTGTGAAATATGTAAACGAAACGGAAAGCTGACGCTTACACAAGAAGTACACCACCATGTAGCACTTGATTCAGGAGGTACACATGATTTCTCAAATTTACAAGCACTTTGTAAGGCTTGCCACTCAAAAGTTTCAGCAGACAGCGGGCAACGCTGGCACAACAGACATAAAGTTAAGTTTTATTAACTTTACTTTTGTAAAAATGTACAAGATGTAATTAAGATTTATTAAAAATATTTAAAAATCAAAAACATAAACGTAACAATAAGCCAATAGGGTGGTCATTATTTGTACAACTTGCACAAAAAATCAGCGGCGTGGGGTCACGCGCACAAAAAAGGCAGTTCAAACAAGAAAAACGCATATTGAACCTAAAATAAAATCAAAGGTGTTGAAACGAAATGGCAAAAGATGGTACTTACAGAGGCGGTCGGCGAGTTCGGTCGGGCGAAAAACCGAGTTCTTTGGCAGATAAAATTACAAACGGAAATCCCGCACAAATCCTTGATTTCCCTGATTTTAATTTAGAACCAATACCTGAATCTGAAGTTGAAGATTTGAAGAATTTGGCTGATCTAAAAGGCGAAGATATTCCAAAGCCAAGTGATTATCTTATCGCAAGACAAAAAGACGGCAAAATTTTAGGTGCAGACAAAATTTATGAAGAAACTTGGCAATGGCTCAAAGCCAGACGATGTGAAAAATTTGTAAACCCAAGGCTTTTAGAAAGCTATTCGCAAGCATTTGCAAGATATGTTCAGTGTGAAAATGCAATCAGCGAGTACGGATTTTTAGGGAAACATCCCAAGACCGGTGGTGCGATTGCAAATCCGTTTGTGCAGATGAGTTTGTCTTTTCAAAAACAGGCAAATCTTTTGTGGTACGAGATTTTCGATATCGTCAAGCAAAATTGCACAACTAACTTCATCGGAACTCCGCAAGATGATTTGATGGAAAAATTATTAACCTCAAAAAGAGGTGATAGTTCTTGATTTTAGAAAACCTTGATTACAGTTGGATTTTAGCCGCACTTTCAATAACGGGAACAGTCTTCAATGTGAAAAAGAAGGCTGTTTGTTTTTATCTGTGGGCAACCGGAGAGATCTTTTGGATGATTTTAGATTTTAGGAATAACCAGTACGGGCGTGTTTTTCTTGATGCCGTCCATTTTGGAATGGCAATTTGGGGGATTTTTTCTTGGAAAAAAGGAGATGAAAAATCATGAAAACGACAGAACGGCTTGAACTCGTGCCGATTGAAAAATTAGTCGGTTATGCTCGAAATTCACGCACACATAGCCCGCAACAAATTTCGCAGCTGCGTTCATCGCTCAGAGAATTTGGTTTTGTAAATCCTGTGCTCTGCGACAAAGATTTTAATATTATCTCCGGCCACGGACGTGTCGCTGCTGCTAAAGAAGAAGGAATCACCAATATTCCATGTGTTTTTATTGAACATTTAACGGAGCAGCAAAAGAAGGCGTACATTTTGGCGGATAATCGTTTGGCACTCGATGCAGGTTGGGATAATGAATTTTTATCGCTGGAACTTTCTGAACTTAAAGGTACAGATTTTGATTTATCTGTTCTCGGTTTCAATGATGACGAACTCAGCAAACTCTTCGACACCGACAAAGAAATTAAAGAAGACAACTTCGATTTAACAAAAGCTCTTGAAGAAGCAAACTTTGTTGAATATGGTGATGTCTGGATCTTGGGCAGACATCGTTTGATGTGCGGAGATGCGACAAATTCAGATGACGTGAAAACTTTAATGGACAATAAGAAAGCAAATCTTGTCCTGACGGATCCACCGTATGCAGTTTCAGTGCAGAGCCGAGCGGGGCTCACAATTATGAACGATGCAATGAAGAGTGATGAATTTTACGATTTTCTTTTCAAATCGTTTACGAATATGGCCGAAAATCTTGATGACAGCGGCTCTGCGTATGTTTTTCATGCTGATACCGAAGGAGTAAATTTTAGAAAAGCGTTTGTGGATGCAGGATTTTATCTAAGCGAAGTTTGTGTTTGGGTTAAGAACAAGTTTTCGCTCGGGCGCTCACCATATCAGTGGCAGCACGAACCGATTCTTTTCGGCTGGAAAGTCAAAGGAAGACACAGGTGGCTGGCAGGCAGAAAGGAATCGACAGTTTGGAATTTTAACAGTGTGAATTCAATCGATACGCAAGACAAGAACAAAGCATTCCACCCGACCGTTAAACCGTTGGATTTACTCGCTTATCCAATCAAAAACTCGTGCCAAGTTAACGGAATTGTACTTGATACTTTCGGAGGTTCGGGTTCTACTCTTATTGCTTGTGAGCAGACAAACAGAATCTGCTTCATGATGGAACTCGATAGAAAGTACGCTTCCGTGATTTTGCGAAGATTCCACGAAAATTTCCCAAAGCAAGAAATTGTATGCAAGCGAGGCAGCAAAACATATCAATATCAAGATTTGGTAAAGGAAGTGAAAACCGATGAATAAGTCAAAACTAACACTCAGGTCACTTTTTTCAGGTTCGGGCGGATTTAAATTAGTGGTGTAATCAAAAATCTTTACTCTTTCAAATTGAGTCTCGAAACATCAATCTCACCTTGATTTGATTCAAAATCCTTTACGAAATTGCGAATAAAGTTAAGGATTTGACCGTTTGCTGAACGGTTTTCTTGTTCGCAAACAAATCTGAACTTTTTGAGAAGTTCATCTTCGATTCTAACAGAAAGATGTTTGATATTTTCTTGAGATTTAATTTTAGGCATAAAAACCTCCTTCGTTTGGAGAACCTTGCAATTGCTGCGCAATTGTAAATTTACTCCTTTTTAAATGTGATATGAGTTCATAATAGCACAATTTTGAGTAAATTGTAAAATGTTAAATATTTTTAAATTTTAGATTTAAATAGCTTGATAATTTGTTAAAACAGAGTTAATATAGATATAGAATGAACTCATAATAAATCCTTGGAGTGATTAAAATGGATAGTATAGTAGATAAAACAAATAAAAATAATTGGAAAGTTCAGCTTGCTCATAAGTTTGAAACAAAAAGGTTAAAAGACGGCGAATGGTTCAGTCTAAGTGAGAAAATCAATGGTGTACGAGGGACATATTATGATGGCAAGATTTACAGCCGACAAGGAAAGGAAATATCCGGGCTGGAACATATTTTAGAAAGCCTTAAAAAATGTACGACGTACGATTTACGATATGCAATGAACGAAATGGTTTTTGACGGCGAACTTATCAGAGATAACATTGATAACCTTTCTGACAACGAGAATTTCAGAATCGGAACAGGAATTATCGGTTCGGATGCACCGGAAAAGCCTGAAATTAAATTTGTAATCTTTGATATGCTGCCAAAATCTGAATTTGAAAAAGGGAAAAGCATCAAAAAATATAGAGAAAGACTGGAAAATTTAAGAAGACTGAAGTTTGACGAATCATTTGAAAACAAAAAAGGAAATAAATCGCTCGAGCTTGTACCGATTCTCTACTCCGGAACTTATCAAGAAGTTGACAGTCAGACGAAAATCAACGAACTTCTCGAAAAAGTAATAAAAAATGGCAAAGAAGGCCTGATTCTAAACCGAGATACTGAGTATCAGACAAAAAGAAATCACGGAATCATGAAAATTAAAAAGTTTCAAACAATGGACTTGAAAATCAAAAATCTCGAAGAAGGCACCGGCAGACTGAAAGGAACGCTCGGTGCTTTTGTTATAGGCTACAAAAATGCTGAGGTCAGGGTCGGAACAGGGCTTACAGATATTCAAAGAACAGAGTTTTGGAGTTTGGGAGAAAAGTTAAAAGGCAGAGTAGTAGAAGTTAAATATTTTTCAGAAACTCAGGATAAAAACACCAAGAATTACAGTTTGCAATTCCCGAGTTTTGTAAGGCTCAGAGAGCTTGGAAAATCCGTAAGCTACAGCTAAAAACACAAATTATTAGAGGATTGTACCAAAAAGTTTGTTCGCTAAGATATGTTGATGTTTTGTTAAATTAGAGTTAATATAAACTTAGAATGAACCCATAATAAATTCAAAGGAGAAAGATTATGCTAAATCATAAATTTGGAATTGAAATTGAATTTACAGGCATCACAAGAAATCAGGCGGCAAAAATCATAAACGATTTTCTCGGCGGAAGAATCAAGAAAACAAACGACCATTATGATACGCACAAAGTTTTTGCTCCCGACGGCAGAGTTTGGAAGGTAATTAGCGATGCGAGCATTCAAACACAAAAGAAATCAGGCAAAGCCACGGTAAATGCAGACAAAAGTTATAGTGTGGAACTCGTAAGCCCAATCTTAAAATATAAGGAAGATGTCGAGACTTTGCAGGAACTTATCAGAAAACTCAGAAAAAGTGGAGCTTTTGCAAACGAAAGTTGTGGAATTCACATTCATCTCGACGGCGAACCGCATAGTGTGAGAAGTCTTAAAAATTTCATAAACATAATCGCAAGTAAAAATGATTTGTTTTATGAAGCACTTCAAATAAAACCTGACAGAATTAGGTACTGCAAGAAAATGGATGAAACTTTGGTTAAAAATATTTCGAGAAAGAATCCAAAAACCATGAAAGAAATCGCAGACGTTTGGTACGAAGGCTACTACCAAAACCGAGACATTCACTACCATGACAGCCGCTACCACTTTTTAAATTTACACAGTTTTTTTACAGGCAACAAAACGATTGAACTCAGAGGATTTAACTCAGAATTTCATGCAGGCAAAGTAAGAAGCTACATAGTTTTGGCATTGGCACTTAATCATCAAGCATTAACACAAAAATGTGCAAGCTCCAAAAAACCTCAGATTGATAATCCTAAATTTGCGATGAGGACTTACTTAAACCGAATCGGGTTTATAGGCGAAGAATTCAAAAACTGCAGAGAGCATCTTTGCGAGACACTTAGCGGAAACTCAGCGTGGCGGTTTCGTATCGCCGCCTGATTTCTAAAAATAGATACAAAATGAAAATTTGAAAGATAAATAAAAATTTGAAGAATAAAGAACAGATGCAAAGAACAAAAATTTTAAAAAATTAAAGGAGAAAACAGAATGAGTGAAATAAACAAAAACGCAAGATTATACGGAGCTTACGGCTCGAATCTAAATTTGGAACAAATGAAATTTAGATGTCCAACTGCAAGAGTGATCGGAACAAGCCTGATTAAAGATTACAAACTTCTCTTCAGAGGCTGGAAAAATACTGCGGTTGCAACAATCGAGCCTGAAAAAGGCAAAAGCGTGCCGATTCTAATTTGGGAAATAGAACCTTCTGACGAACAATCGCTTGATAGGTACGAGGGTTTGCCACGATTCTATTGCAAGAAAGATTTTACGGTCGAGTTTAACGGTAAGCCAACAAAAATTATGGTTTATGTAATGAACGAAGGTTATCCGATTGGTCAACCAAGCTGTGATTATTTCAGCATTGTTCGGCACGGATACGCTTCAGCAGGTTTTGATATTAAAATTTTAAATGATGCTTTGAAAGTGAGGGAGCAAAAACAGAAAGATCAAAAAAATATTAAGCAAGAAAGGTATTAAGAAATGAACGAAATAATTAAATCGCAAATTTTGAAAATCAGAGACAGCGGTCTCACGAATATGTTTGATGTAAAAGCAGTGTTTGAACTCGCGGTCAAAAACGATTTTTATGAATTAGCGGATTTTGTTTCTGAAAATCCAAAGGAATATTCAAAATTTATTTTAACGGGTAAGGAGTAAAAATTATGTCAAGAACTTTTGTTTATATTCGCACCAACAACCCAAATGCAGATAATTTGAGAACTCAATATGAGCTTTTGGAAAAATACAATGTCGAGAAATGTTTCAAAGATATTTATTCAGGAAATTTAAAACCTGACGAACGCTTAGGATTTTCAGAATTGATGAAAAATTTAGAAAGCGGAGATATTTTAATTGTAAAAAATCTTTCAAGAATTTCACGGTCAAATTTGAATCTTTTCAAGATCTTTGAAAAACTGAAAAGTATGAATGTTAAAGTTTCATCTGAAATTGAGGGCGAGGCAGATAAGATGATTGAGATTCTCGGAGCGCTGGCAAATATACAAAACAACTTTGCGTAAACACTAAAAGCAATTATTTAAAATCTTTTGAAGAACTTCCGGCTTCGGAGGTTCTTCTTAGTTTCAAGAAAGGCAGGTGATTCAAATGAAAAAATTCAAACCGACAAAATTTATACTCCCAACCTCGCGTTATGATAAGGCAAGAGCCGATCACGCAGTAATGTTTATTGAGCAGTTAAGGCATACAAAAGGCAAGTGGGCGGGCGAGCCGTTTAAACTGATGCCGTGGCAGGAAGATATTATCAGGAATGTGTTTGGCGTAATCAAAGAGAATGGATATCGGCAATTTAACACAGCTTTCATAGAGATAAGCAAGAAAAATGGAAAGAGTGAACTCGCAGCAGCAGTTGCACTTTATCTTTTGTGTGCAGACGGTGAACAAAGAGCCGAAATTTACGGTTGTGCGGCCGACAGACAACAAGCAAGCATCGTGTTTAATGTTGCCGAGGACATTTGTAAATACTGCCCTGCGCTGGAAAGACGGGTTAAAATTTTGAAGTCGACCAAACGCATAATTTATTTGCCGACCAACAGTTTTTATCAGGTACTTTCGGCAGAAGCCTATACAAAACACGGATTCTCGAGCCATGGGGTGCTTTTCGACGAGCTGCACGCCCAGCCAAATCGCAATCTGTTTGATGTCATGACCAAAGGCTCGGGTTACGCGCGAACTCAACCTCTGTACTTTTTGATAACAACTGCAGGAACGGACACACAAAGCATTTGCTATGAAATTCATCAAAAAGCAATGGATATTTTGGCAAACAAAAAGTACGATTCAACTTTCTATCCTGTAGTTTACAGTACACCGACAGATGCCGATTGGACTAAACCAAAAATCTGGAAAAAAGCAAATCCGAGTCTTGGAATTACCATTGATATTGAAAAAATCAGAGATGCTTGTGAGTCTGCCAAGCAAAACCCTGCCGAAGAAAACAGCTTTAGACGTCTGAGTTTAAATCAATGGGTCAAACAAAGTGTTCGCTGGATGCCGATGCAAAAATGGGATGCTTGTGATTTTGCGGTCAACGAAAAAGCTCTCGAAGGAAGAATCTGTTATGGTGGTCTTGATTTATCATCGACTACCGACATCACGGCGTTTGTTTTGGTATTTCCTCCGACTGCTAATTTGCCGCAGGCAAATCTAATGACCCGGACATACGAAGATGACAAATACAGCATTCTTCCCTACTTCTGGATTCCCGAAGAAAACATAGATTTGCGAGTCAAAAAAGACCACGTTCCGTACGATTTATGGCAAAAGCAGGGTTTTCTGAAAACAACAGAAGGCAATGTGGTTCATTACGGGTTCATTGAAAAGTTTATAGAAGAACTCGGAAAGAAGTACAACATCAGAGAAATCGCATTTGACAGATGGGGCGCAATTCAGATGACACAAAATCTTGAAAACCTTGGTTTTACTGTAGTTCCGTTCGGCCAAGGTTTTAAAGATATGAGTCCGCCGACAAAAGAACTTATGAAATTAGTACTTGAAGAAAAAATTGCCCATGGCGGCCAACCCGTTCTACGCTGGATGATGGACAATATTTTCATTCGTACAGACCCTGCGGGAAACATAAAGCCCGATAAAGAAAAAAGTTCAGAAAAAATTGACGGCGCAGTTGCAATGATTATGGCTTTGGATAGGTCAATCAGACATCAAAACGCTGAGCCAATTACGTCAGTTTATGATGAACGCGGGCTCTTAATAATTTAGGATTTTAATCTTAAATCTAATCAAAAACTCATAAAAGGAGCAAAAATATGAATATTTTTAATATTTTCAAATCAATTTTTCATTCAAGAGCAAGCCCAAAAGTGCAAAACAGTGTTATCGGCAGTCCATTTTTTGGAGTTTTAAGTTCAAGTGGAAAAGCAGTAAACGAACGTTCAGCAATGCAGGTAACCTGTGTATACGCTTGTGTTCGAGTAATTGCCGAAACAATCGCAAGTTTGCCGCTTCAAGTGTATAAGCGTACTGAAATTGGTAAAGAAAAAGCTCTAAAACATCCACTTTATCGACTTTTGCATGACGAATCCAACCCTGAGATGACGTCATTTGTGTTAAGAGAAACACTTATGAGTCATCTTTTATTATGGGGCAACGCTTTTGCTCAGATTTTGCGAAACGGAAGAGGCGAAATTGTAGCACTGTATCCATTAATGCCAAATCAAATGCAAGTTGACAGAACTTCAAACGGGCAGATTTACTACATCTACACCAAAAATTTAGATGACAATCTGCACGGAAAAGCCAAGCAAAACGGCATTCAGTTTTACCTGAAACAGTCTGAAGTCTTACACATTCCGGGTTTAGGATTTGATGGTCTTATCGGTTATTCACCAATAACAATGGCACGAAATGCAATCGGCATGGCAATAGCTTGTGAGGAATTTGGCTCTAAATTCTTTTCAAACGGAGCGAATCCGGGCGGAGTTCTTGAATCACCAAACGTAATAAAAAATCCTGAGAGACTTCGTGAAAGCTGGAACTCTTTGTTTGGCGGAAGTGGAAATTCCCATAAGATCGCCATTTTAGAAGAGAATCTGAAATATCATCCAATCAGCATTTCACCGAGTGATTCTCAATTTTTGGAAACGAGAAAGTTTCAAATTGCAGAAATTGCAAGAATTTTCAGAGTGCCTCCACATTTAATCGGAGATTTAGAACACGCCACATTTTCGAATATCGAAAACCAAAGCATGGAGTACGTTAAATACACGCTTGATCCGTGGGTTGTAAGGCTGGAGCAATCGATGCAAAAGTCTTTGCTGAGCGAATCTGAAAAATCTAATTATTTCATAAAATTCAATGTTGACGGGCTTTTGCGAGGCGATTATCAGAGCCGAATGAATGGCTATGCAACCGGAATTCAGAATGGGTTCTTGTCTGTAAATGATGTCAGAAGTCTTGAGAATTTGGATCTTATTTCCGAAGAAGAAGGCGGGTTTTTACATTTTCTCAACGGAAACATGACAAAACTCAAAAATGCAGGTTCTTGGAATGCCAAGTATTCAGATCAAAATTTAAACTACGAAAATAAGAATTTATCAGAAAAGGAGAGTGATGAAAAATGAGCAAAATCAATAACAACCTGCCGCTATGTGGCAGAACGTTGCAACCACATAGCGGTTGTAAATTCTGGAATTTTTCAGAAAGCAAAAATGACGGTAAAGAAAGAATTCTGCGAATTGATGGAATCATCGCTGAAGAAAGCTTTCTTGATGATGATGTCACTCCGAAACAGTTTAAATCTGAACTCGAATCAGGCACAGGAGATATTACGGTTTGGATAAATTCTTGTGGAGGAGATGTTTTCTCAGCTTCGCAAATCTACAATATGTTAAGGGGTTACAAAGGAAAAGTAATCGTCAAAATTGACGGAATCGCTGCTTCGGCAGCCTCACTTATTGCAATGAGTGGCGATGAAATTTTAATGTCGCCCGTTTCACTTATGATGATTCATAACCCAAGTACGCTTGCATTTGGAGAAAAAACTGATATGCAAAAGGCAATTTCAATGCTAGATGAGACAAAAGAAGCAATCATCAATGCATATCAGGAAAGAACAAAACTTTCTCGTAAGAAAATTGCCGATTTGATGAGTGAGGAAACATGGCTAAACGCCAGAAAAGCTGTCGAACTAGGCTTTGCAGACAAAATTATGTACGATTACGAGAACATCTGGGAAGATAAGGCTTCAGATATGATTTTTTGCCGAGCGGCTTTTGCAAATAAAGTTTTAGAAAAATTAAAAACCGAAGAGGAACTGAAACGAAAAGAAGAAAAATGGGATGAGGATGAGAAGGAAAAAGAACAAAAATCCAAAGATTCACAGATAAAATCAAGCATCGAGCCGCTGTATAAGCGGCTTAATTTATTGTCGCGATAAAAACCACGACAAGAAATAAATTATTAAAATTTTAGGTTCGGTTTAATTAAAATAAATTAAATTAAATCAAATTTAACTAAATTAAATTAATTTTTTGGAGGAAATTTATTATGAACACTAGTTTAGATTTGCGCGAGAAGCGCACAAAAATATGGGATAACGCAAAAGATTTTTTAGATAGCAAACGAGGCAAAGACGGCCTAATTTCTGAAGAAGACAGCAAAACTTATGAAAAAATGGAGCAAGAAGTTTTAAATCTCGGCAAAGAAATTGATAGGCTTGAAAAGCAGACAGCAATTGATTTAGAACTTTCGAAAGTAACAAGCAAACCGATTCTAAATTCACCTAAATTCCTGGAGATAAGCAAAGGAGAAATAAATAGAGAAAAAATAGGCAGGGCAAGCGATGAATACAAAGCTGATTTTGGCAGGCTTTTAAGATGTAAGCCATTAATTCACAATGCGATGAGTGAAGGTGTAGACACAGACGGAGGTTTTTTGGTTCCGACTGAGATGGAAAAGCAAATTGTCACAGATTTGGCTGAATACAACGTAATCAGAAGTTTGGCAAAGACGATAAATACAAGCTCGGAGAGAAAAATTCCTGTCGCAGCAACGCATTCAACTGCAACTTGGACGGCTGAAAATGCAGCAATTACGGAATCTGATCCGACATTTAGCCAAATCATGATAGATGCCTTTAAACTTACCGATTTAGTCAAAGTTTCGATCGAGCTTTTGCAGGACAGTGCCTTCGATTTAGAAACTTACCTTTCAAATGAATTTGCAAGAGCATTTGGTGTTGCCGAAGAAGAGTCTTTCTGCGTTGGAACAGGAACAGGTCAACCAACGGGAATTTTCACAGACAATGGCGGAAGCATAGGTGTTACTGCAAACAGCCCAACTGCGATTACGGTCGACAACCTTATCGACTTGGTCTATTCGCTTAAATCGCCATATCGTGGAAACTCTTGTTTCATCATGAAAGACATTACGGTTTCTGCAATCAGGAAGCTCAAGGATGGAAACGGAGCTTACTTGTGGCAGCCTTCGTCTCAGGCAGGCCAGCCTGATAGATTACTTGGCTATCCTTTATATACATCGCCATATGTTCCCGCACTTGCGGCAAATGCTTACACAGTGGCATTCGGAGACATGACAAATTTTTGGATCGCAGACCGGATGGGAAGAACGATTGCCAGATTAAATGAGCTTTATGCAGGGAACGGACAAGTCGGATTCATTGCAACCGAAAGAGTCGACGGCAAGGTCGTTATGAATGAAGGAATAAAACTTCTAAAAATGGCAGCGGGGTCATGACGAATCCAAAAAGGAGGCCAGCTATGACAGATTTATTATCAAAAGTAAAAGCGAACTTGATTATTGACTTTGATAACGATGATGAGCTTTTGCAAAATTACATTAACGCGGCTATTTCTTATGCTGAAAGTTATCAGAAAAGACCTGAAAATTGCTACATCGAAAACCTGATGACACCGACAACCGAGCAAGCAGTAATCCTGCTTGCTTCTCACTTTTATGAATCGAGAGATGGCTCGACAGGGGGGATTTTCGCAGATAACGTTCAGGCGGGACAGCAAATTTGGAACACAGTAAATACATTGTTAAGGTTAGACAAAAATTGGTCTATTTAAGTGAGGCTAAATTATGGGTTTAGGAAAAATGACAGGATTTGCAGAAATTATTCTGCCGGTAATTGTCAAAGATTCAAATGGCTTTGTGACTGAAAATGATGAGATTTTGGCTTCAATACGGGTCTATAAAGAATTCAGACACGGTTCAGTAAGGTGGGCAAATTTAGCTTCATTTTCAACTGCAAGCGTGCTTTTCAGATTCAGAAAAATTCCTGATTTGGAGATTACGACCAAACATATAATTGTCTGTGAAACAGGAAGATACAGGGTTTTATCTGTTGAAGATATCAAAAATCGAAAGATGTATCTGGAAGTTTTGGCAGAAGAAGTAAAGCCGAGCGGTGAAGTATAGTGGCAAAGTATAGCTGTTTCAATTGGAAACAAGCTATGACCACTTTCTAGATTTAGCCAATTTAACTCTTAGTATGCCTGGCACACAGCCAGTTATGGGCTGAATTAGCTGTATTTTGAAGTTTTGTGTGAGGAGGTAAAACCAAGTGGCGAAATGCGAAGTAAAGTTGCCTGATGAAGTCTATGAAAAGTTAGCAAAATTAGGTGATAAGACTGACAAAATTACAAGAGAAATATTAGAAGCTGGCGCAAAACCTGTTTTGGCGACGGTTAAATCAAATTTAAGGTCAGTCATAGGCCGTGCGATTAAAACAAAATCTCGTTCGACTGGTGAACTTTTAAATTCTGTTGGAATTAGTCCTGTAAGTATAGACAAACAGGGTATTTCGAACATCAAAATTGGTTTTGCCGAACCTCGAAAGCAGCAGTACAAGCCAAAAAACTGGCATTATAGCAAGCGAACGAAAGGTCTGGTTGCCGACAGAGGTTATTACACATCAACAAATGCCCTTATTGCGGGAGTTTTGGAATATGGAAGACACGGTCAGCCCGCAAAACCCTTTATGAAACCTGCTAAAAATTCTTCAAAAGGAGCGTGCGTTAAAGCAATGGAAGAAAAATTCAATGAAGAGGTGAGCAAATTGTGACGATTTTGGAAGAGCTGAATCAAATTTTAAAAGATCTGCAAATTCCAGTTGAAACAGGATATTTTGACAGCCAAGCTCCTGACCAATATTCGGTTTTGACGCCAATGAGCGACGATTTTCAGCTTTTTGCTGATGACTTGCCGCAGCAAGATGTAAAAAATGTCAGAATTTCAATTTTTACGAAAAACAATTATTTAGATCTAAAAAGACAGCTTGAAATCTTGCTTTTGAAAGCAAATTTCACAATAACTCAGCGTTATTACGTTGAGTTCGAACCCGAAACAAAATATCACCATTATTCAGTGGATGTTTCAAAAAATTTTAATTTGGAGGAATAGCCAATGTACAATTAAGGGTTATTTATCCAAAACCTTATATTAAATTTACGGAGGAATAAAAACTATGGCAACAATTGGATTATCAGATCTTTATTATTCAGAAATTACAGAAAACACATCAGGAGTCGAAACTTACGGAACGCCCGTAAAACTTGCAAAAGCAATGAAAGCAGACTTATCGGTTGAGCTTGCGGAGGCCGTACTTTTTGCAGATGACGCGGCCTCGGAAGTTGTCAAAACATTCAAAAGTGGGACTTTATCGCTTGGCGTTGACGACATTGGCAAAGACTCGGCGATGGCTCTTCTTGGAGTTAGAGTTGACGCAAACGGAGTAATTGTTTCTTCAAGCGAAGATACATCTACGCCTGTGGCAATCGGATTTAGGGCAAGAAAATCAAACGGAAAGTACAGATATTTCTGGATTTATCGCGTTGTATTTGGCGTTCCGTCGGCAAACTTGGAAACAAAAGGCGATTCGATAAATTTCCAAGCTCCAACAATTGAAGGAACGGTTACGGTTAGAAATAAACTTGATTGGCAGAATAAACATCCGTGGAAAGCCGAGGTCACCGAAGGTGATACCGGAGTTTCGCCAAGCGTTATCACAAATTGGTTTACGGAAGTTTATGAGCCGGAGGGAACGCCTGAAAACGGAGGCTTAGAATAATGATTTATATAGAAAGCGTTATCACAAATTGGCCTAAAGAAGTTTTTGGATCGTCGGGAGAAGAGATATCCATCAGAAGAATAGGCACATGCAAAGAAACACATTCGGCGGGAGGTAATTAGAAGTGATTGATACCGATAGAATGACTGAGATCAAGATCGGCGGAGAAAAATTTTCTTTGATTTTAACAACAAGAGCCGTCAAGGAAATCGCCGCAAAATACGGTTCACTTGAAGTTATCGGTGAAAAAATGTCAAATTCCAAAGACATTGCCTCAACTTTTTCAGAACTGATTTGGCTCATCGTTTTGCTTGCAAATCAGGCGATTCTCATCCACAACTACAAAAATCCAAATGAAAAGAAAGAGCTTCTGACAGAGGAATTTGTGGAATTGATGACGACTCCACAGGATATCGTAAAAATAAATTCCGTTCTTGCAAAAACTTTAACGATTGGCACAAAGCGTAATGTTTTAGGCGAAGAATCAACAAAAAACGTCAAGACCGAGTAGAAAACAAAGAATTTTTTACTCGGCTTCTCTATTTCGGAATGGTTCATCTTCATTTAAGCGAAGATGAACTTTTTCTTATGCCAATTGGCAAAATGCTGGACTTAATCGAGTGCCACAAACAATATTTAGGAATTTCAAAACCAAGAAAAGAGATTTTTATTGATGATGTGATTCCTGAGATTTGTTAAAAAGTTTAATTATTTTTTTGAGATTTTTTAGAAAAAGAGGTGATTTTAATGTCAGACATCGGAATCAAGCTTGCTTTAGATGGAGAAAAAGAATTCAAGCGTTCTCTGACTGAGATAAATTCTGCATTTAAAGTTTTATCAAGCGAAATGGCCGTAGTTTCGAGTGAGTTTGATAAGAATGACAAATCTGTTCAAGCTGCAGCGGCAAGAAACGGTGTCTTAAATAAGGAAATCGATGCACAAAAAGATAAGATTTCTATGCTAAAAGACGCTTTGAATAACGCTTCTGAGTCGTTTGGCGAGAGTGATAAAAGAACGCAAGCATGGGCGACAAAACTCAATTATGCTCAGGCCGATCTAAACAAAATGGAGCAAGAACTTGATGAAAATAACGCAGTTTTAGAGTTGAACGGAGAAAACTTAAACGAAAATTCTCAAAATCTCGATGAATTCGGCAAATCTGCTGACGATGCTGGCCAAAAGGCTCTGAGTTTAGGTGACATTATCAAGGCAAACCTTATAACCGAAGCAATTATTTCAGGTCTAAAAGCCCTTGGCAGTGCAATTTCTGCGATTCCCGGATATTTTTCTGAATCAATAAAAGCAGCGGCAAGTTACGGCGATAATATTTTAACAATGTCGCAGCAAACCGGTATTTCAACCCAGAAACTTCAAGAACTCTCGGCAATTTCAGAGCTCGTTGATGTTGATTTAGATACGATGACAAAATCTATGGCGAAAAATATCAAGTCCATGAGCTCCGCCCAAAGCGGCAGCGGAGCAGTTTCCGAGGCTTATAAAAAGTTAGGAGTTGCCATAACTGATTCAAATGGCAATTTGAAAGACAGCGAAGAAGTTTACTGGGCTTCGATTGACGCACTTAGCAAAATTTCTAACGAAACCGAACGAGATGCTTTGGCGATGCAGCTTTTCGGCAAGTCAGCGCAAGAACTTAATCCTTTGATCGCGCAAGGTTCGGCAGGGATTGCAGAGATGACACAATATGCTTACCAAATTGGTGCTGTGCTTTCAGAAGACGTTTTAACATCCCTTGGCGCAATGGACGACCAATTTCAGATTTTTGGCAAAACTATGGAAAGCACCAAAAATCTGGTTGGAGCGACATTTGCACCGACTGTAACTGCGCTTGTTTCTGGTGCAAATCAAATCACCGGCAGTTTTAACGGAATCATTGCCGCCGTCTTAAATGGTGGAGATATACAAACCGCCATTGATTTCTTTGTAAGCCAGATTCAAAGCGTGATTCCGAGAATTTTAGAAATAATTCCGCAGTTTTTAGAAGTTGCCTCAAACCTTATAAATGCTCTTGTTCAAGGGGTTTCAGAAGCTGCACCGTTACTGCTAAACGCCGTAGTTTTACTGCTCCCGCAAATCGTGGAAACTTTAATGGGTGGTATAAATCAGCTTATCCCGGTTGCAATGCAAATAATTATGGTGCTCGTACAAGGAATAATCTCGGCTTTGCCGCAATTGGTTGAAGGTGCGGTTCAGATGATCGGCGCGCTTGTTAAAGGAATTTCGCAAGCTTTGCCAACACTTATTCCTGCGGTCGTAACTGTTGTAATGACCATAGTTCAGGCCTTAATTGACAACATAGATTTGCTTCTAGAGGCAGGAATCGAGTTTTTGACAGCACTTATTGATGCTATTCCACCGACAATTACTGCACTTTTGGAGAATTTGCCAAAAATAATTTCAACAATAATTCAGGCTGTGATTAACGCAATTCCGCTACTTTTAGACGGTGCAATCAAGTTATTTATGGCGATTGTTGAGGCAATCCCAAAAATTGTAGTGTCTTTAATTGAAAATTTGCCAAAAATCATTACTTCGATAATCACAACTCTCACAAAACCTGAAAATATCTCGCTTTTATTGCGGTCTGCAGTAAAACTTTTTATGGCTTTGATTTCTGCAATTCCAACAATTGTCGTAGAGCTTGCTAAAAGCCTACCTCAAATAATCACTGCGATTGTGAAAGGAATCGGTACGGGATTCACGGCAATTGTTGATGCAGGTAAAAATCTCATTAAAGGCTTGTGGCAAGGGATTTCTGATATGACAAATTGGATTAAAGATAAAATCAAGGGTTTTGGCGAAAGTGTGGTAAATGGTCTTAAAAATTTCTTTGGAATTCATTCGCCATCATCACTTTTTCGTGACAAAATTGGTAAAAATTTAGCTTTAGGTCTTGGCGAAGGATTTTCTGAGGAGATGTCAAAAATTTCAAATGATATGAAGAACGCTGTTCCAACTGATTTTGATGTCAGTTTGAATCCAAATTTAAGTCAGGCTGATTATTCTTCCTCGGTAAATTATGAATCACAAGCTTTGGCCACATCAGATCTGATGATTTCGGCGTTTCAGAAGGCCTTGTCGGGAATGGCATTCAAAGTTGATAGCGATAAAATTGGTGAATTAGTAATTTCAAAAGTCGAAAGAGTGGTGTATGCATGAACAATTTTTTAATTTGGAATGGTATAAATTCAAATACTATTCAGGGATTACGGATTTGTGAGCTACCGCCGATTACAAAACCGACAATTAGAACATCGATTATTGAAATTGACGGAAAAGATGGCGATTTTGTTGAGTTGCAAGGCTATGAATCTTATGAAAAGTCAGTTAAAATCGGGCTTTTCAGAAATTGTGATATTAATCAAATTGCAAAATATTTTACAGGTTCAGGGCAAATAACTTTCTCAAACGAACCTGATAAATACTACAACACTCAAATTTCAGAGCAGATTGACTTTGAAAGACTTGTGCTTTTTAAAACTGCAAACGTAAAATTTCATGTGCAGCCATTTAAATATCTCGTTGATGAAAAGCCCATAAGTCTGGAAATAACCTCGGAAACGGAACTAAATGTAACAAATGTCGGTTTGGAAAATTCCAAGCCGATTTTTAATTTGTGGGGTTCGGGGATTATTGAAATTTCAATCAACACAATAGGTACTTTTCAACTTAATTTCAGTGCTAATTCGGACATTCCGGACAAGTATTTAACAATTAACAGCGAAATTGAAGAATGTTACAAAGATACACTGAAAACTCTTAAAAACAGAAGCATGGCAGGAGAGTTTCCGATATTACTTCCAGGAGAAAATATAGTTTCTTGGACTGGAAATTTAACAAGAATTGAGATTTATCCAAGAAGCATGTGGCTTTGAAAACAATCAAGAATTTGAAAATCAAATTACTGAAATAAGAATTTTTAGCAACCGACATTTTAAAGTGTCGGTATTTTAATTCATATGGAGATTTTTATTGTGGAAAATAAATTAGAAATTTTTAATAGTGATCAATTTGGACAAATTAGAACAATTTTAATAAATGATGAACCCTATTTTTGCCTAGCGGATATTTGCAAAGCATTGAGCTTAGAACAGGTAAGCAGAGTAAAAGACAGGCTGAAAAAGGTTGGGGTTACTACAAATAAGGTCATCGATTCACTTGGTAGAAACCAAGATGCCACCTTTATTAATGAGCAAAATCTCTATAAATGTATCTTCCAAAGCAGAACGTCAAAAGCCGAAAATTTCCAGGATTGGATTTCCAGTGAAGTTTTGCCACAGATTCGCAAAACCGGAATGTATTCGAAAGTTCCCAAAACTTATGCACAAGCTTTGCGAATGTATGCCAATGAAGTAGAACAAAAAGAACTAATGCAAAATCAGCGTGACGAAGCAATCAGAACAAAAGCGTGGATCGGCAGCAAAAGAGAAGCAACTGCTATGGCATTGGCGTCTTCTAAATCGCGAGAATGTAAAAAATTAAAAACTGAAACAGAAATTCTCAAAGAAGAATTAGACCAATCCAAACAGCGCGCTACTATTAAATTTGTTGAGAAAAAGTTAGCAAAACTCAGAAAAAATTTTGATTGGAAGGCACTTAAAAAATATTGCCTGGATAATAATTTAAAAATCAAAAAAATTTTTGATTCAAATTTTGTAAGTGTTAATTCATATCCCGCCAAAGCTTGGTGGAAAGTGTACGGAGTGGATCTTGAAGAATTAAATGGAGATCAAGGAGATTAAAATGATTAGTGTTTTTCCACCAACAGAAACTGCCTTTGCGCCACTTTCACTTCGTGAAAATGGTGACCCTATTCGGGCCGACGACTCGCTTCGCTTCGTCGCCAACAAAGGAGAGTTCAAATGATTAGTGTATTTCCTTCAACAGAAGTTGCTTTTACAGACAACGGACTTAAAATCCTAAAACCTTTAAAAACCTTAATCCGTAAAGAAGACAGCGGCAACTACTACATCGATCTTCAAGATACACTAAATGATTCGTCAGGAAATGAAAATCTTAACTATTACATTTCCGGAAACATTTTAAGAGTCACAACACCATGGGGCGAGCAGCGTTTTCGAATCAAAAATGTTTCAATCGAAAACAAAAGAATTTATGCCAGAGGATGGCATATTTTTTATGATGCTGAAAACTATATCATTGAAGATTCTTATGTTTTTGAAAAGAACTGCAATTATGCGCTTGACCATTTGAACTCAGCAACTGATGTTGCTTCTCCGTTTACAACTATCTCGGATGTAACTGGAGAATTTTCTTACAGATGTGTCAGAAAATCTCTTGCGCAAGCAATTAACGATGTTTTAGAGCGTTGGGGCGGTCATCTTGAACGCGATAACATGCAAATTGCTATCAGGCAAAACATTGGTCAAGACAGACAAATTGTAATCTCTTACGGTAAAAATATTCAAAACATTAAAGCCGAAGAAAACTGGAACGATGTAGTCACAAAACTAATGCCAGTTGGAAAAGACGGCTTAAAACTACCAGAAGTCTGGCTTTCTCTCGATGAGTCTCTATATGAAATTCCGTATACAAAAGTAATTCATTTTGAACAAAATGAATTAAATCAAGAAGATTTTATTGATGAAAATGGCAATTCTGACGAAACAGCTTACAATTCAGCACTCGAAAATGATTTAAGAGCAAAAGGAAACGCATATCTAAATCAGAATTCAGCTCCTAAAGTAAATTACACACTAAATGCTTATATTGAAGGAATCGTTGACATAGGCGATGTCATCTGGGTAAAGCATCCAAAATGTAAAATAGATCTTCTTACAAATGTAATAGCACTCGAATTTGATGTAATCTCACAAAAGGTTAAAAAAGTTGAGTTTGGAAACTTCAAAAGAGGTTTAAAAGATTTAGTCGGAAACATAACTGCAAAGATCGAGGAAACTGTTGAAAAAAGCGCTGGAGATACCACTGCTAAATTTCAAAAAGAACTTGTTGAAGCAACAAACAGCATTAAGTCAGTGCTTGGAAACTCTTACGTCATTAACGGAGGAGATAAAATTTTAGTTCTTGATAAACTCCCAAAAGAAGAAGCGCAAAACGTGATGATGATAAACTCAGGTGGTATCGGCTTCTCAAATACCGGGATAAACGGAACATTTACAAGCGCTTGGCTTATCGGAGGGACTCTAGATATGCAAAATATAAACGTCATAAATCTTGTTGCCGATATGATAAAAGGCGGAACTCTAAAACTTGGAAGCAACTTAAATGAAAGCGGGATCATCGAGCTTTATGATGAAGGAAATACACTGATTATTCAGCTCGACGACAATGGCATCACCATCTTTTGTAGTGACGGACGTACAATTAAACTTAATGCCGATATCGGATTTTGTGGCTATGACACCGACGGAACTTCAATGTATTGGTCAAATGGCGATGAATTTCATATGAAGAAATGTGTTATAGACAATCAACTTGAAATCGGAGGTAAATTAAGATTTATGCCACTTTCATCCGGAACTGCAAATGACGGAGTTGCAGTTGTTGCCATTACTTAATTTGTAAGCAATTAATTTATAAATATTTTAAAAAACAAAAGACAAATCAAAAAATAAATTTAATTAACCTCATCATTTGTGAGGTATTTTTTATGTAGAGGGATAAAAAATGGCAGATTCAGCTGAGATGTCAACATCGAATCAATATGTAAAGTATCATATAAGCGTTTATCAAAACTCCCAAAATGTCAGTAATAATACTTCATATGTTACTGTTGACGTCTTCTTTTATAGAAATAACAGTGGCTATCAAACCTACGGAACTGGAAATGTCTACTGCAGAATCAATGGTACTCAGTATTCATCAAGCGTTTCAAGCAGTCAGAAAATCACAAATTCAGGAATTTTACTCTTTCAGTGGCAAGGCAATATTTCCCATAACTCTGACGGCACCAAAACACTTACGACAAGTGCGTGGATAAATATAGATACGCCTTTAACAAGTAGCGAACAGAGCTTTTCTTACACGCTTTCAACAATTCCAAGGGCTGCGACTTTTTCAGATGCTACAAATTTTAACGATACTGATAATCCAAAGATTTATTTCAGAAATCCGGGTGGCTTTAAATTATGTCTGAAAATGGAAGCAGGCGGAAATGACCACTTGATTGTTAGAGACAATATTTATCCTTCAAGCCCTTATACATTCAGTTTGACGACAGCCGAAAGAAACTCTCTTCTTCAATTGGCGCCTAATTCCAATACTTTAAGCGTAAGATTTACTGTAGGAACATATCTAAGCTCCGGTGCTGGTGATTGGTCTTATGGCGATCGTACAATGACAATTGTCAGCGCAAACCCAAGTTTTAGTTCATCTCAGCTTTCATATTATGATAATAATTCAACTGTAACAAACATCACACAAAATAATCAATTAATTGTACAAAATCAGTCGACTCTTTATGTTAATTTCAGTTCGGCAACAGCTCAAAAATATGCATCAATATCAAGCTATCAGTTAACTTTTAATGGTTCAACCTATTCCTATTCAAGTTCGGGAACAAAAAGTCTTGGCACGATAAATTCAAGCAGTAACCTGACTTTATCGGTGAAAGCCATTGATTCACGAGGCAATTCAACAACAATTTCAAAAACTGTAACTTGTATTGCTTGGCAACCACCGCAAGCGACTTATCAAATTGCAAGAGTTAATAATTTTGAAAGTACAACAAATATTTTAGTTAGCACGACTATTTCAAGCGTTAATTCAAAGAACAGTTTGCAACTCTTGCAGTACAGAACAAAACCGTCGACAAGTTCTATGTGGAGCGACTGGATCGACTGGATCGACATCCAAAACAACATAAAAACACAAGCAGATTTTGATAACACAAAAGCTTTTAATTTTCAAATTCAAGTCCAAGATAAATTTTCAACTTCAACTTATTCTTTCAATTTAAACGCAGGCCAGCCCATTATTTTTTTTGATACAAACAAGATAAGCGTCGGCGTGAATACTTTTCCCAGCAACAGTAATTCTTTTGAAACTACAAGTTTATATGTTAATGGCAAATCAATACTAGATTTAACTTATCCTGTGGGCTCCATTTATCTGTCGGTGAGCTCGACTTCTCCGGCGACTCTTTTTGGAGGAACTTGGACTCAGCTTTATAATAGATTTCTAATCGGAGCTGGGTCTTCGTATTCCGTAAATTCTACCGGAGGATCGACATCGGCATCGCTTTCTACTTCAAATATGCCGAGCCACAGCCACAGCTTCAACGCCACTTCGTCGAGTACCGGAAGCCACACTCACGGTCTTGCAAGAGCTCCATCGGGAAGTGGTTACAAAGAGAGTTACGGTTATACAACAACTGCCACAAGAGAGCAGACCACTTATTCGGATTCTTCCGGAAGTCATTCTCATAGCGTAAGTGGGACGACAGGCTCAAGTGGAAGTGGTTCTTCGTTTAGTGTAATTCCATCTTATTTGGCAGTTTATATGTGGAAAAGAACGGCTTAGATTTTATTGCAAATTACACCCAAAACCACTTAAAAGTGGTTATTTTTATATTTTTGGAGGAACCAAAATGAGTGAAAAACTTAATCTTAATCAATTGAGGTGATTTTATTGAATACGGCGCAAAGATTTAAAATTCAGAGAATGCGAGAAGATGGTGAAAGTTATACTAAAATCGCAAGAGTCACGGGAGTTTTAGCAAACACAATCAAGTCGTTTTGCAGAAGAAATAACTTTCAAGTTTTGAAAGTAAAAGACGATAAATCTCAAAATCTTTGTAAAAACTGCGGCAAAGAACTGACTTTGTATAAAAAAACTAAACCAAAGAAATTTTGCTGTAAAACTTGTAAAAACAGGTGGTGGAATCAAAACAGAAAATGTTTGGCAAAATCTGAAAATACATTAATTTGCAGAAATTGCAACAAAAAATTTACAGATTATCAAAATAACAAAAGAATTTATTGCAGTCATCAATGTTATATTAATTTTCGTTACAAAAGCCCATAAATACTTGATTTTATTATTACTTGGAGCCGTAAAACGGCTCCTTTTTCATGCTTAATTTTAAATTTAATTTTGGAGGAATATTTTATGTTTATAAATACAAATTTGAAAGTCTTTGAAAACACTGATTTTGGTAAGGT
>JAIRZH010000001.1 GCA_031267335.1 Oscillospiraceae bacterium
TATTTAACTGACGAGCAATACAGAATTTTAAAAATTTTAGTTAAATATGTGTTGCTAAAGAGATATCAGACAGGCTCTAACAGCACATATTTAGTTAAAATTTAAATTTTACATTGCTCGTCAGTTAAATATGTTAGTATTTGTCTTCCGCACGCTTTAAATTTTTAAAATTTTATTATAAGATCTACACTGCTTAAGAAATATTAGACAGGCTTTCAATACTCTGTTTATATTTAATTAGTTTAGTTTTTCTTTCCGGTTTTAACTTTTTTCTATTAGCGAATAAGTCTATCAAAAATGCTTAGGCGAAATTTTGAAAAAAAATAAACTTCATTGATATTATTCCTAATTTTAGTTCTTTGCAAGCGAAATTTTAGTTATTTAATATATTTAATATTTTTTGATTTAAAATCGTTATATTCATAAATATTTTATAAATATAAATTTTTAATTTTGTCTTATGATTAAAATAATAATCACAATCATAAGTACCAAAGAAATAAACACAAAAAAAGTTAAAGATGTTACAGAAAATTTTAGGCCGCCGATTTTGATTTTAACAATTTGATCCGATTGTTCTTTTTTTATGCAACATTTTTTGCCACAATGGCCGTGATAATAACCAATATTCGAAGAATTAATCGGATATTGATATATCTCAGAAGGCATTAAATTGTTTACTTGCGGCCGTATTGAAAAATCGCCAGCAAATTCGCGTTGATATTTTTCACATGACATTTTAAATCACCACTTTGTTTTTTAAACAATAATTTTGTATCACGATTTAAATTATTCTAAAAAATATAATAATGTGAAAAATTACTTTTACAAGTAGGATTTTTCATTAACATAAATCTAAATTAGGGCCTGTTGTCACTACCGTTTAACGACCATATTTCGGTACTTTTTAATTTGTGCTACGTTAAATTTTTCACAATACGTTAGTATATTATTTGAATTTTTATGGAAAATTTTAAAATAATGTGTTAAAAAATGATGATAGTACTAAGGGTTGTTTCTGAATTTCTAAAAATTACCAAATTTCGAGTTTTTTAGGTTGGGCGAGGAAAATTTTTGAAAAATACTGCTATATTGCAAAAAAATAATGCAAGTAAGTTCAAAAAGCGCCAAAATATAGTTGAGCAGCAGAACCAGGCACTTGAGTAATAATAACAATAGGATAGATTATTTTGATTGAATTTGAAGATTTAAAGTTTATGTTCAGTACGTTATTACCTAAAATTAAATCTTTAGGCAAGTTTGTTGATGTTATAAATTCTATAAAAAAAATAGAAAATTTTGAAAAAGAAATCGCTGAGGAAGGATTTTGGAATGACAAAAAAAAATCTACTGAAGTTTTAGAAAAGTTTAAAATTTTAAAAAATAGACTTGAAAATTATAAAAAATTAGAAAATGATTTCAATGAATCCTGGGAATTGCTCAAGTTTTGTGAATCTGAAAACGATATAAGTTTGATAAATGAAATAAAGAAATCATTAAAAGAAATTAAAAAAGAATTAGAAACTCAAACACTTTCAACCTTTTTAAGTAAACCGCATGATTCAAATAACGCTATTTTAACACTTCATTCAGGTGCCGGGGGCACCGAAGCACAAGATTGGACAGAAATGCTTTTTAGAATGTACTCAAGATGGTCAGAAAATAAAAATATGAAAATCAAAATGCTTGATTTTGTAGAAGGCGAAGAAGCTGGATTCAAAACCATTTCGGTTTTGGTAGAAGGGGAAAATGCATACGGACTTCTTAAAAGTGAAACTGGAGTGCATAGGCTAGTGCGGATTTCACCGTTTGATTCTTCTGGCAAAAGGCATACTTCGTTTGCAGCAGTAGAGGTAGTGCCAGAAATTGATGATAAAACTGAATTAAATATTTCTCCAGATGACATAAAAATGGATGTTTTTCGCGCAAGCGGCGCGGGCGGGCAAAAAGTTAATAAGACTTCATCCGCAGTACGGCTAACGCATATTCCAACTGGAATTGTAGTTACATGCCAAAATGAACGAAGTCAAGTTCAAAATAGAGAAACAGCAACAAAAACATTAAAATCTAAATTATTAGAAATTAAAGAAAGAGAAAAACTAGAAAAAATCGAAGACATAAAAGGTGTTCAGAAAGAAATTACTTGGGGTTCGCAAATCCGCTCATATGTTTTTATGCCGTATACAATCGTAAAAGATCATCGAACGAATATAGAAGTCGGGAATGTAATATCTGTTATGGATGGCAATATAGATTGTTTTATAAACGCTTATTTAGAAAAAAATTCAAAATTATGAAGATTCAAATAATTATATGTTAGAATATAAAAATTACAAATATTTAATTAAATGTATGTTAAAAACTGATCCGCGAAATAGAAAAACGACTAATAAAATTTTTAGGCTTCTTGCTGATTATCATTAGACTTGTCTATTAACAAAAAAAGTCCTAATGAAAATCCGGTAATGTCATAGACTATTTTAATCCCTTTTGATATCATAACTTAGTAGCCACAATAACGGCAATAAAATAATAAAATCATAATACCAAAATTAATGGTAATTCGTGAT
>JAIRZH010000012.1 GCA_031267335.1 Oscillospiraceae bacterium
TTGTGTCATTGGTATTGCTAAAAATATCGCCAAACCTGTTGCGAGAACTTTTAAAAAACTTGTCTTATTTTTTTCACCGGTTTTTAAAGAAACTTGATTAATTTCTTTTTCGGCTTTTACTATGGTTTCTTTTGCAAAAATTTTTTCTCTAGCATATTTGCTACTTCCGCTTAAACAATATTTGTAATTTAATTTAATCAAATTTTGTTGCTCCTAGAAAATAATTAATTTGGTAGTCTAAAAATTTATAGTACATATTCATAAACTAAAACGCAATTTTTTTTATAATTCTTAGAGCCTGTCTAATATCTCCAAAGCAGCATATATTTAACTAAAATTTTAAAATTCTGTATTGTTCGTCAGTCAAATACGTCAGTATTTGCCTTCCTTACGTTTTAAATTTTAAACCACTCTCGCCTGAAGACGGGGGAATTAAATCTGGCACATGGAAATTAAAAAGAAACCTGTTTACAACCAAGATTTATTAAATTTTATATATGCTGTTTTTATTATCGAGGCGCATAATACATAAGCGATAATAATAGTAAAAAGCCACCAAAAATATTCTAAAGGCATTGGTACAAGCCCAAAAAACGAACCGGCAACAAATGGCATAGTAGTTATAATTAGACCTGAAAATAAAGATAATAAAGCAACAAATTTTGAAGGTTTACTTTGCAAAATCGGAATCTTTATTGTTCTTAACACAAACATTACTGCAATTTGAGTCCAAATACATTCGATAAGCCAACCTGTTTGAAAAGTTGCTGCATAAATTCTTTGCATATTTGCACCTGAAAAAATTCCATTTGATATTAAAGTTTCAGAGCTTATACTATGGTAATCTAAGCCATTAGAAATGAATTTTGGACAAATTAAAAAATAAAGTATAGCATAAGTTATCCAATCAAACACCGAGCTTATCGGCCCATTCCAAACCATAAATTTGCCTATTGAACCAGCATCCCAACGGCGTGGTTCTTTCAGGGATTCCTCATCCACATTATCCCAAGGGAAAGCCATAGACGAAATATCAGACATTAAATTTAAAAATATTAAATGAAGACTCGTCATTGGCATAAAAGGAGACAACGCACTTGCGGCAAGAACAGAAAACATGTTGCCGAAATTCGAAGTTGCTGTAATTTTAATATATTTAATCATATTTACATAAGTTTTGCGTCCTTCAATGATTCCATTTTCTAAAACTAACAAATTTTTTTCCATGAGTATAACATCAGCAGCTTCTTTGGTTATATCAACTGCATTTTCTACAGAAATTCCGATGTCCGCATTTTTAATCGCTGCAGCGTCATTGATTCCATCACCCATAAAACCAACAACGTTACCGTTTTGGCGCAAAATTCTTACTATACGCAATTTTTGATCAGGAGTTAATTTTGTAAAAACAGTTGCTTTTTTAACAACATCGCTTAGCTCTACATCTGACATTTTTGAAATCTCAACACCTGTTATTAAATAATCAGCGGGTAATCCAACTTGTTCACAAACGCTTCTCGTAACTCTTTCATTGTCACCGGTTAAAATTTTGGTTGTAACTCCATGCTCCCAAAGCATTTTTAACGCCTTAGCTGAAGATTCTCTCGGAGGATCTAAAAATGCAAGAAAACCTATTAGTGTCATGTCTTTTTCATCTTCAACGGTAAAACTTTCTTTATTTTGTGTTTTTTTAGTTGCAATAGCGACAACCCGCATACCTTTTTCATTTAATTTAGTTGCGGTTTCAATAATATTAGATTTTATATCTCCATTAAATTTTTCTATGTTTTTATTTATTTTAACATTAGTACAAATTTCTACTATTTCTTCGAGAGCGCCTTTAGTGATAATTAATTTTTCATCGCTTCCTATAAATTCAGGTTCTCGAACAACTACCGAAAGTCTTCTGCGTTTGAAATCAAATGGAATTTCATTTACAAGTTCAAAGTTTTTTGCTTCTTTTGGTTTAGAATCATGTGAAATTATAGCTTCGTCCAAAGAATTTTTAAATCCAGTTTGAAAATAACTGTTAATAAAAGCATAT
The DNA here is from genome assembly GCA_031267335.1 of Oscillospiraceae bacterium. Lineage (GTDB taxonomy): Bacteria > Bacillota > Clostridia > Oscillospirales > Acutalibacteraceae > Improbicoccus. The sequence continues at coordinate 2,045 of JAIRZH010000012.1, forward strand.
TTATATACATTATCATCAACTTCTCCATGGACATTAATATGCAATTCTAAAATAATTTTATCTTCTGTAAGAGTTCCGGTTTTATCTGTGCATAAAATATTCATTGCTCCGAAATTTTGCATAGAATTTAAATTTTTTATTACTGTTTTTTTCTTTGACATAGAAACTGCGCCTTTAGAAAGGCAAGTTGCAACTATCATAGGCAGCATTTCGGGCGTTAGTCCAACTGCAACCGAAAGCGAAAAAACTAAAGCATCAAGCCAATCATTTTTAGTAATTCCACTTATGATAAATACAAGTGGAACCATAACTAGAATAAATTTAATTAAAATCCAAGAAACATTGTTAACACCTTTTTCAAAATTAGTTGGTAAATCATTTTCTCCAACTGTTTTAGCGATAGAACCTAAAATCGTATGGCTCCCGGTTGAAATTGCAATTGCTTTTGCAAAACCACTAATAACATTGCTACCAGCGAATACTAAATTCGGTGTATCTGTTATAGAATCATAACTTTTTTTGATTTTTTCAGAATTGCGTTCTAAATGATCGCTTTCACCTGTTAATGACGCTTGGCTCACGATAAGGTTTTTAGAATCAATAAGCCTTGCGTCCGCAGGAACTACGCTACCTGCAAAAAGATAAAAAATATCGCCTACCACTAATTCATCAGAAGAAATTTCTGAATTTAGATTTTTTTCACGATCAACGGTCACGGTTTTTTTTATCATAGCTATAAGTTTTTCTGTTGCTTCATTGGATTTGGTTTCTTGAATAAATTTAATGATTCCGGAAATTATTACTAGCGCAATAATTATTGTTATTGTTATAACATTAATTTTATTATTACGTAATATAGGCAAGATGACATCAGTAAAACCTAAGACTAACACTAAAATTATAAGCAATAATGAAAATGGGTTTAAAAATGCTTCTAAAAAAAAATTTAATTTTGTCTTTTTTTCTGATTTTTCAATTACATTGGTACCATATTGGCATCTATTAATTTCAATTTGGTTTTTGGATAGTCCGCCGATTGAACTATTTAATTCCCAAAAAACAGAATTTACCGACAAGCTTGAAATACGTTCAAGCAACTTCTTTGTTTGTTTTTTGTAATTATCTTTTTCAATCACTTGGATCACCTTGTTTTGTGGGTTATTTTTATGTTATGATTAAAATATTGATTTAAACTTAAAGCTTGTCTGACATTTCTTATTAGTCACAGATTTTTATGATAAAAACCTTCGAATCATGTAGAATTTTAAAATTTAATTAAATATGCTGCTTTAGAGATATTAGACAGGCTCTATCTATATTAAAGGTTTTCTTCCTCTACCGATTGCATTTTATACTCTTTATTTTGGATCGAGCTTATGTTTTGGTACATGATTAGGGATAGGCTTTTATTTGAAGCCTTACTTTTTGTACTCATTTCTAGAAACGGGTACTCCCAAAAAGTAACTAATTTTATGTCTGTTTCCTTTTAGGTAAGCTTAAGTGCTTATTTAATGCCTTACTCTTTGTACCCATTTCTTTAGAAAAGAAACGGGTACTCCCAAAGAAACAGCGGCTTACGGTGGCTCGTTGCACTTCGCCAAGGCGCCGCAGACAAGTGTCGCTTTGTTATTTGGGAATTATTTTATTTCTGTTACATTTAGGTAAGCTTAAGTGCTTATTTAATGCCTTACTTTTTGTACCCATTTCTTTAGAAAAGAAACGGGTACTCCCAAAGAAACAGTGGCTTACGGTGGCTCGTTGCACTTCGCCAAGGCGCCGCAAACAAGTGTCGCTTTGGTATTTGGAAATTATTTTTTATCTATCTCTTTCAGATAAATTTAAGTTTTATTTGATGTCGCGTTAATATTAAACCACTTTCATCTGAAGACGAAAGATTTAGTAACGGCTGAAAGCCGTAAGCGGATGAATGCCACTTAAAAATCCTTAGCTAAAGCAAACTAAACGTCATTTTTTTCGATTTTTAAATGATTTTTATCGCCTTGTTCAAATTGTTTTTCAATATACTCTTGAATCATTTCTTTAGTAACACTACCAACCGTTACACAAAAATATCCTCGTGCCCATAAATGTTGGCCCCAGTATCTTTTGCTAAGTTCTCTGAATTCATCTTGTAATAATTTTGAAGATCTTCCTTTAAGGTATTGCACAAGTTTACTTGGAGCAAGATTATGGCCTGTTCCCACTATTTGAAATGACAAAATTTCGAGTAATTTTTGGTTTGAATAAGGAAAATTTTTTCACAATACTAACGTATTGTAAAAAAATTTAACGTAGTACAAATCAAAAAGT
>JAIRZH010000127.1 GCA_031267335.1 Oscillospiraceae bacterium
ATTTATATCTATTAACATTTTTACCGCCTTTACTATCAATATTTTTATTTTAATTTAGTTTTTTTCTTTCATTTTAATTTTTAGTTTAACTTTTTTTTTATTGATAGACAAGTCTAATGAATGGTATCTCGAAGATTTATCTGAGAATATCAGACGAACTTTCAAAACCAAAAGAGAAAATGGTCAATTTATTGGTTCGTTTGCTCCTTACGGTTATCTGAAAGATCCTACAAATAAGAATCATCTTGTTATCGATTCTGTTGCAAGCGAAATAGTGAAAGAAATTTTTGAGATGTATTCAAACGGAATAGGAAGACTGACGATAGCTCGAAAGCTAAATGACAGAAAAATTCCTTGTCCGTACGAGTATAAGAAATCGATTGGTTGTAAGTGGGTTCCAGGCAGTACTCTTATAAACAGAAGAAATTCAAAGTTTGGAGGAAATTTCTGGTATGACACTACGGTTGGTGATATTCTGAAAAATGAAACTTACATCGGTAATTTGGTCCAAGGGAAAACAACTTATGTGAGCTACAAGAACAAGACGCCAATCAAAAAAGACAGAAAGGATTGGATAATAGTTGCCGAAGCACATGAGCCGATTGTAAGCGAAGAACTTTTTAAAAAATGCACAGAGCTGAGAAGTACAAGAGCAAGAGGTCAAAAGTTCGGAGGCAAGATTCATATACTTAGCGGAAAGATATTTTGCGCAGAGTATGGCGAGAGAATGAATAGATATACAGCTACCGCAAGCGCAGCTATGGCAAATAGATATGAATATGCCCGTTGTGTCAGAGTTCTTAAGTTTTCAAAAACTGCTTGCAAAAATTTTTATTCGATAAGTCTCAAAACTCTTGAGTCGATGTTGATTGAAAAAATTAATAGTTTACTCAGTCGTCATGTAAAAGGAGAGCTTATAGACATAGAAAAAGTTGATGATACAAAAAAGAAACGAAAAGCTTTAGAGATTGAGAAAAAGAAAATTTCAGTTGACAAAGCCAAAAAAGAAAGTCATCTGACTTCACTTTATGAAGACAAGCTTGAAGGAAACATTACGATTGAACAGTTCAAAATCTTTAACAAAAAAATCGACGGTGAAATTCAAAAAATGAATGACAGAATCGAAATGATTGAAAAAGAAATTGAAATGTTAAATGCAAAAACAGAAAAGAAAAATAACCGTGATGAAATCTTAAAGAAGTATGTTAAGGTTGAAAACCTAAACCGTAGTATAATCGATGAATTTGTTGAATCAATTTACATCGGTTGCATAACAGAAAATAAACAAAGAGAGGTTACGGTGAATTTCAAAATTTAAGATTTTGTTGTGTGTTGGTTAAACACGAAGATTTAATAGTTCAGGTTTTTTGTTTAAAAAGTGTCTCCCTCAGGCGCGACGGAATAGAATTTTGAAAACTTTGGCTCCAATAAGAAAAGTAAGATAAAAATTGTTGCAATTGTAAAAGTTTTGAAGTTCTTTCTTCCGATCTCAAGGATTGCAGTTTCGTATCTTCTCTAGTCGGATTATCCTTGTAGACTACGCAAAGAACCGATGTATAGAAGAGCCATTGGTATCCGCAACTGCAGTCGTAGATTGTTTCTCCGGCTTTTAGGCCTCGAGGCATAATTAAGAGTTTCAGTGTGTTTTCTATACGCTGGAACATTTCAAGGTTTACGAAATATTTTGTGTCTTTGTTATTTAGAATATCTAAAAATTTCTGACATTGTAATTTAACATATTTTGGAGCAGGAATTTTATTTGAAGTTACTGTTTTTGCATATTCTTCGGCTTTGATCAATTTTGGTTACCTTCTTAAGATATTGAAATCATCTGTATTGACATTGGCTCTAATCAATTGAGCTTCTTCTCCCAGAAATGAATTCCAAGAGTGGATCCGGCTCATCGCCACTATCTCGAGCTCTCAACAAAGTTATGATTTTTACAAGCGTTGCCACAGTTTTATTTGCACAGTCCGCGGTTTTGTTATATGCAGAAACTGCCGGATGAACGTAAGTGTTTGTTGTTCCTTTGGAATAACTTTTCTGTACAGTCATTCCTTCTTCATAAATTGTCTTTTCAAGATCAGTTAGCATTTTGATTTGCACTTGATATCTTTTAAAGGTTGTAAGAAAGAAAAAGTTTGATTCAACGCCGTATTTCTCAGCAATTCTCATGATTTCTTTTGCTTGTTCGTTTAAGTTAAGATTCTTGTTCATTGTTTCCTCCCAAAATTTGTTTTTTAAACTTCTGTTCTATTTGCTGAATTAATTTTTTAAACCCTTTGTTTTCATTTTTAAATTTCTCAAACTTCGTATCTGCCAATCATAAATTCCCCAGACTGCCATTCCAAAGTGGACTGTGTCAAGGAATACTCTTCCATAACAACTGTTTTTAAAATCAAGCATTATCCAGAAAACTTCACCTATTGCCCATAAATAAAAGCAGATTACTTTTTTCTTTACGTTAAAAATTGTGCCCGTTATAGAAAGCATGGCTAGAAGCCAACTGTAGTCAAAACTGTTCATTTGTTGAAACTCCTCTGTTTTTCAAAACTCATTTTATTTCTCCTTTTTCAACTCCAAAAATTAAGTTCCAAATTTCAAATTTCCAAACTTGTGAAATTAATTTGAAATTAGTTCCGCTTTCTTACCAGTTAAATTTTCCCATCGTTTGATGATTACATCGCAGTATCTTGGATCCAATTCCATCATGCGGCACTTTCGATTTAGCTGTTCGCAAGCAATTAAAGTTGTTCCGGAGCCTCCGAATAAATCCAAAACAATTTCATCTTTTTTACTGCTGTTCTCGATTAGTTTTGCAATCAGCAGAACCGGTTTCATTGTAGGATGTTCTTCGTTTTTTAAAGGTTTATCGAATTCTAAAATCGTGGTTTGTGTTCTATCGTCGATAAAATAGTGCGAATCTCCGGATTTCCAACCATAGATGCAAGGTTCATGTTTCCACTGATAATCTTGGCGTCCAAGAACTAAAGCATTTTTATTCCAGATAAGCTGTTGTCTGATTTCCCAATCTACTTCCTGACAAGCTTGATAAAAAGATAATGTTTCTTTGTTTCCGAACCAAATGTAAAATGCTCCGCCTGATTTAAGATATTTGTCTGCGTTTTTGAAAGCAGAAATTAGAAACGAACGAAATTCTTCGCTCGTTTGGTTATCATTTAAAATTTTGATTCTTTCTTTCGTTTTGCCTTTGTAATCTACGTTATACGGCGGGTCTGTAACCAGAAGATCGGCTGTTTCTTTATCTTTCGGTTTAGAATCCATAAGTTTAGAGACATTGTCTGCATTTTCTATCAATTTAGGAATATTGTTCTCATTCTTCATCAATTTAGAAACATCATTCGCAACAGTTGAATCTCCGCACATCAGCAAATGCTCACCCAGTTTGTAAACGTCGTCTAGTTTTGATTTTGGTTCTTCTTCTAAAATTTCATTGATTTCATCTGAATCAAAATCATCATCCGTAATTTCTTTTGAATCTAAACCAAAATTAAAATCATCAAATCCAGTTAGAGAAATATCGAAATCAAGATTCTTTAAATCTTCGAGCTCAATTTTGAGAATGTCAAAGTCCCAATCTGCGTCCAGAGCTAGTTTGTTATCAGCAATTATATAAGCTCTCTTCTGTGTCTCAGACAAATCTTCGACAAACAAACACGGAACTTCTTTCATTCCAATTTGTTTTGCCGCCAAAACTCTACAGTGGCCTGCGATAATTCCCAAATCAGCATCAATTAAGACTGGATTTATGAAGCCGAATTCTTCTATTGACTTTGCGATCTTGGAAATCTGCTCATCGCTATGCGTTCTGGCGTTCTTTTCATATGGTTTTAATTTTTCAATTGCGATGTTTTCATATTTTCTCATTTTTGATTCTCCTTATATTTTTTTTGTTTTATTCAGTTTTTTCTTTGGGTATTGGGTTTATCTTTTTTATTTCTTCTGTTTTTAGTCTTTAAAAAACCTCAAACTCGCAATATTTCGAGCTTGAGGCTGATTTCAAAAAAATGCATGAATTGTAGAAACAGTGTAAACGAGGGGCCGGCGTGGTGTTGGCTTGTTTTAATTTTTTGATTAGTAGGAGTAGGGGGGG
>JAIRZH010000020.1 GCA_031267335.1 Oscillospiraceae bacterium
AAAAATCAAAAATATTACCAAAAAATGCCCTATTATGTTTAGGGCACCTTACGGAGATTATAATAATTCTTTAATAAATGTTATTGATTTTTTAAAAATGTATTGTGTTCAGTGGAATATTGATAGTATGGATTGGAAAAATCGAAGTTGTGAACAAATGACAAAAAAAATTGTCTCGAAATTAACACCTGGTTCAATAATATTGTTGCACAATGGTGCTAAATACACGCCAGAAGCGCTTCCTTTGATTATAGAAAAAATTCAAAAAGAAAATTTTAAAATAGTTCCGATTTCTCAAATTATTTACAAAAAAAATTATCAAATAATATACGATGGTACTCAAATGCCACTAGAAACTGTTCCTTCTATCTGAAATTATTAAATTTCGAATAATTTTGAGTTTAATATTGGTCATTAACAGTAGTATTAACAAAGATTAATACAAAATAATTAGTTTTTGTGTTCGGACTACGAAAATATCATTTATTGACATTGAATAGCGAGATCTTTAAATTTTTCTTTAAATGCCTGCAAATTTTTTTTGCCGCATTCATCAGGAGCATAAATGTTAAAGATAATACATTTAAATTTTTGTTTATATCCTAATTTTTGCAATACATGAAAAAAAGCGCGCGAAGAAATGTCTGGTGGCACTTTGAATGCTCCGCATCCAAATGCGCCTAATACAATGGTATCATCTTGATTAGATATTGCTACCGTAAAAATTAATTTTATGCGTTCGACTAAAACATTAAATAATTTTTCTTCATCATATTTTTTTATTTTTCTAAGGTCAGGTGCTGCTGCCGAAATTACATTAAATTTAGGGCGTTGGGAAACTTCTATTAAACTAAAATCATCGTTTTTAATTTGTGTAACTCCAATTGATGAAATAACCCGATTAAAACCAAAAATATTAGAATTATCATTCCTATGATTATGATTGTATTCATAAAATTGCAGCTTCAGACGAATTAAACTAGCAAATAAATCGCTTAGACGACATAAATATTCTTCTTGGGCTATGCTACCTTGTTGTACTCCACCGCCGGTTTTAAAAGCATTAGCAAAGTTTACTACAGTTATTTTAGCATTTGGATCAATAATATTTTTATCTTTTAATATTTTAAGACCATTAAGAGTAGTATAAGGAGTCATAATGATAGTACATTCTTCATGTTGTTCTTCTTTGATTTCTCCAAGGTCAGGAAGTATACAATCTCCAATCGCTTGCTCACTAAATGCAAAAATTTTTGATTTTTTAATATTTTCAGCATAAACTGGATCACTTTTCATTTGTTCTTCGAATATCGACTTAGTATCTTTAAAAACTTCTTTCAATTTTTCTTTAGAAGTAATAGCATTGGCAAAAGTAATCGGAGAAAGACTTTTGGGCATACAAAACTTTAGCCCTAATAACACTGCACAAATAATAAAAACGTTAGAAAAATTAAAATTTTTTTTTTATATTTTTCTTTATTTTTACGATTATTTTTCTCTGGTGTGATTTTCAGATTTCTCAGTTTTTTCATGATTATTTTAGTGTGATTAAGTTTTTCAGTTTTTTTATCTCTATTTTTATCTCTAATAGTAGTATTAATAGCCTTAGTTGAATTAAAATTATTAACAAAAAAATTAAAAACCGCCAAGCTTGAGGCAAAAATTTTTAATAAATTTTTCCTTAAGTTTTTAGATTTTTTTAACTTTGGATTTTGAATTTCTTTGTCTACTCGATTAATCGCATTGGTTCGGTTATTTTTTAATTCATTATTATTTTTTAACAATATTAATAACCACTCCCTTAAAATTATTTTTTTTTGATTTTAGAGCTTCTTTACATTATCTGAAATGATTAAATTTCGAATAATTCTAAGAGCCTGTCTAATATCTCTCTAGCAACACATATTTAACTAAAATTTTTAAAATTCAAAGCGTGCGGAAGACAAATACTAACATATTTAACTGACGAGCAATACAGAATTTTAAAAATTTTAGTTAAATATGTGTTGCTAGAGAGATATTAGACAGGCTCTAAGGTTGAGCGAAGAAAATTTTCAAAATAATATTGCTATATCACAAAAAAATTAACGTAGCACAAATCAAAAAAATACCAAAATATGGTCGAATCGCAAGGGCGAACTCTAACAAAATAAATTTTACCAATTATAAAACAATTTGACAAATTAAAAAAATATATTAAATTTTTGATAGATTATTTAGCCAATCTTATAAAATAAACCTAACTTTTGTTATATCCTCAATTATTTGTAAAAATAAATTTTATATCTTTTGCAATACTTAAAGGACTTGTATTTGATAAGCCCCGAACACAATTTTTTGATAATTTTTGGAATTTTTTCGTTTATTTTACTCATATTTTACTCAGCTTTGCCTCGAGCCAAACTGAGCAAAATTCACTAAAAATGTTCAAAAATTGTCAAAAATTTATATCTTTTAGATTATCTAAGACAGGTTCTAAAAATTCCAAAATAGAAATACCGACTTAAGATTTAATTTAACAGTCGAATGGTGGGCCATCCAGGATTCGAACCCGGGACCAATCGGTTATGAGCCGACCGCTCTAACCAGCTGAGCTAATGGCCCGAAACAAATTCAATAATAAAATATAAAAAATTGATCTGTACTGCAAGAACAATTTTTTATAATGCATTGAATTGTTTAATCTAATAATTTAACGATTAATTGATGATTCTAAATCTTCTGCTGAAATTACTACTTTAGCTAACTTTTCTACACCAGTTTTCTCTAAATTAATCTCGATTGCATTGTTTATTATTCTTTCAATCTCAGCGCCCGAAGAACCTACCAACCTACCTGCAAAATACTTAACATTAACACTGCTATCCAATTTAACGCCTCTAAGCAAAACTTTAATTATTTGTTCAATATCTTCAATTGTAGGATTATTCATGATAATCTCTAAGTCCATTCTTCCGGCTCTTTTTAAAGGTTCTGGAATCCTATCTATATAATTAGATGTACCAATTATAGAAAATAATCCTGCAAAACTAAGATGATCGAATTTATCTATTAAATTTTGCAAAGCAGTTGCTATTTTTCCTTCGGCAACCATACCATCAAGTTCGTCTAAAAGCAGCATTACATCTCTGCCTTCTTTGGCGAATTGCTGAGCTGATTCGAAGGTCTTTGTAACTTTTTCAATACCTTTTGCGCTCGTAAGATCCGCCGGAGTTACTACCACCAATTCCGAATTTCTAGAAGCCGCTAAATACCGAACGAGTACTGTTTTTCCAACCCCAGCTGGGCCAATAAGCAATGCACCTTTCGAAGCCGGAACGGATTTTGAAGTTTTATATTTCTTAATAGACTCTTGCCAATCATTCAATCTTTTTATTGCTACTTTATTTCCAGCATACACATCTTTCAATTGCATTGCACCAGTGCGAAGCTTTGAGACAATAATCGCCATGTTTCTGTTAGCTAAAAGTTCTGCCTGCAATTCATCCTCTATCCGTTTTTTCTCGGCCAAAACCTTTTCTTGTTGAAGTAATCCATCGATTATTGTTTCGGTTTCTAAAATAGCTTCTCGAATTTCTTTTAACCCATCCAATGTCGTTGCTGCTCGTGTACGATCCCTGAGATCATTAAGCAAATCTGTAGCCAAATTTCCGTTATTCGGATCTGTAAATTCAAATTCTTTCGCGGATAACTTTTGGATTTTGACAATTAATAAATTTCTTGTGGCTCTGATTTCGTTCGCTAATTTTGCCGATATAGCATCAGAAACAAATTTATTTAGGTCATCCATCATTTTTTTTATTGTTTCCATAACAGCGCCGCTTAAAATCTCATCAACAGTTAATTCTCCAATTGTATGACGTATAATTTCTACTCGGTCTCTTGCTCCTATTAACGTTTCGCCTTCTAGTTCTGCGATTCTAGTTTCTATATAAGATAAACTGGCATGCTGTGATCTTTTTAAACTTTCTAATGCTAACTTCTGTTGTTGCTGCTCTTGTTCGCTAATCCTTTGAATTTCCTTACGTTGAAATTCTGCTTCTTTTTCCTGTCTTTTCGCTTCGTCTTCGGCTTTTTTTCTTTCTAATTCTATTTTCTGTTTCTCGATTTCTGCACTTTTAGCCATAGCAGACTGATTGCTCAAAATCGATTCAATTGTAGCAACAAGCCGATTAGCTTCTCCGAGCAAAGTATTAGCAGTTCTGATATTTAAACTACCGCCCAATCTACGCTTTAATGCGCATCTTGCGCTTTCCATATTTAATTGTAATCCCGGAGTTGCTATTCGTTCAATCTGAAAAAACAAATCTTCAATAATAATTTGAGCACGAGAAATGGCCTCATCTCTGCTTAAAACTCGCCCACTTTCCATTTCTTCATTGTCATCTGAATTTTCAAAAGTTTCTTCTTTTACCTTTTTCTTCTCAGGTATAGATTTCTTTCGGTCTTCGCTGTCGCTAAAATCTTTTTCTTCTTTAAGCTCAGGCTTTTTAATCTCATTCGCTTTTTTAGGATTGGATTTTTTAGCTTTATTTGTTTTTTTAGGCTCAGGCTTTTTGGCCTTATTTACCTTTTTCTCTACTAATTCTTCCTTACTTGATGGTTTAGTGAACCTAAACCAACTAATTATGTCTTCAAAGGAAAACGCATTAACCTCTTTTTGTGCTACTTTCGCAAGACTTACTAATGCTAAAGTAAACGCTAAAGCTTTACCGAATCTTTTTCTTCTCATAAAAATAACCCACCTTATAAAAAAATTAATCAAACTAGTTCTGATTTTAACCTCAAAATTTCCTTAAGTCAATTAGAGAATTTTAACAAAAATATATTTAAATTAAATGTAAATTGCATTAAAATTCAAGCTCTAAGCTCCTCTTTAGAAGCTATTCGATATCCCATACCACGAACGGTTATTACATAAATCGGAGATTCAGGTTTATCTTCTATTTTTTTTCTCAGATAACGTATATGAACATCCACAGTACGAGCCTCACCTGAAAATCCATTTGACCAAACACGATTCATTAACTGTTCGCGTGTGAGCACTTTGCTTCTTTCATTAATTAAATTAACTAAAAGATCGAATTCTTTCATTGTGAGATTTAAAAATTTGCCGGATTTCACAACTGTCCTGTTTCCAATATTGACTTTTATATCACCTATAGATAAAACTTCTTCTTCATCATCAGATGGATTTATGCATTCTTTTCTTCGCAATATCGATTTAACACGAGTTACGAGTTCTTTGATGCTAAACGGCTTTTTAAGATAATCATCAACGCCCATTTCTAAAGCCAAAACACAGTCTACTTCTTCAACTCTCGCGGTCAACATTATAATTGGAATAACTTGGGTAGCGGAATCTAACTTTAATTTGCCGCATAAAGTCATACCATCTATATCGTCTTCCGGCATTTTCCAATCTAAAATTATTGCGTTGGGTTTTTGGCGGCCAACAGCATCCAACAACCCCAAACACGTTGGAAACTCATGAACTTCGAAACCGGCATCTTTTAATGCTACCGCAACGAGCTTTCTCACATTGGCATCATCATCAACAACATAAATTAGACCAGAAATAATTTTTTTTTCTGACATTTTTAAAACGCACTCCTAAAAACAAAAATTGAATTAACAAAAGCTAGTAAGGCTATTTTAACAGAAAATAAAAAAACACTCACTATCTTTTAACCTCGAATTAAATAATCTTAACAATATTTTTTTTAATATTCAAACTATTTTAGATTATTCATAAATAATTAAATAATGGAAAATTTACTAGAATATTAATTATTTTTCAAATGTTTTCTTTTTAATATTGCTAAACTTTATTTTTAAATAAATTTATCCCTAACTAAATAAAATCCACATTTAATATTATGCCACCTTTAAAATGAAATATAGCTAGGGCCTGTTACCACTACTGTTTAACGATCATATTTCGGTACTTTTTGATTTGTACTACGTTAAATTTTTTTACAATACGTTAGTATTGTGAAAAAATTTTCCTTATTCAAATCAAAAATTTCAAACCAAAAATTACTCGAAATTTTGTCGTTTCAAATAGTGGGAACAGGCCCTAATATTAGTTTTATAACCGCCCGATAAACGTGTAAGAGCTTGCTTAGTATCTCTATGAGTCTGTCTAATATCTCTAAAACAGCATACATTTAACTAAAATTTTTTAAAATTCTGTATTGCTCGTCAGTTAAATACGTCAGTATTTGCCTTCCTCGCGCTTTGAATTTTAAAAATTTTAATCATTAAATCTGTATTGATAAAGAGATATTAGACAGGCTCTAAAAAATATCGGACAGATTTTAAGCGAAAATTAAAGTAATAATTAAAAATATTTTATAACAATTATTTTAATTGGTTGACTCAAAGTAAATTTAAGAAAAAAATACATAATTTATTTAATTTTATAAAAATATTTTTGAGAAATTTTTGAAATTCAATCTGTGATACATTTTTCTAATTCTAAAATAAGGTAACGCATTTATAGGTTTGCTGTGCGGGTTCTCAAAAAAAAATATTGTTTTTTTTAAAAAAAAAATGTATCATCAGTTTATGGATTTTATCGAAAAATTAAAAAAACGAGGTGTTGAATAATGGAAGATAATTATTTCGGAAAATTTTTAATGATAGTAATACCGTTTTCCAAAGTTTTAGAAAACGAAGAATTGTGTAATGAGCTAGCTAAATTGAATTCTTATGAAGAAATTTATGAATTTCTTTTAAGTATAGAAGATACAGGGTATACAAAAGAAGATGTATACAATTTTTGTAATTTTTTAATAAAAAAATTTGAAGAGAATAAATATGAAATTTTAGCATCAATTAACGATAATACATCTGATAATGATGATACATCTAAAATCCAACTTAATGATGATGAGATTAGTAATGTATCAGGCGGTTCGCTAAAAAATCAAAAGTCAAAATTTACAGCTACAGCTCTTGCTGCATTATCGGCGATTACTCCGTTTATTAATTCTAAAATTTCTGCAGTTAATGCAAATAACCCCGTGATTCAAAGCGTAGCAATAGAAAAAGATGATAGAACCAAAGAAGCGCCTAAAATTACCGGCGCTCTTGCTGCCCAAAGCAAGACAGTAGATAAAACCAAAAAAGAAGTGTCTAAAACTACCGGCGCTCCTGCTTCCCAAAGCAAGACAGTAGATAAAACCAAAAAAGAAGCGCCTAAAACTACCGGCGCTCCTTCTACCCAAAGCAAGACAGTAGATAAAACCAAAAAAGAAGCGCCTAAAACCGCCGGTGCTCCTTCTACCCAAAGCAAGGCAATAAATAAGATCAAAGAAGTAGCTAAAACTGCAAACAGCCCTGTCGCTCAAAGCAAGGCAATAGATAAAACTAAAGAAGTTCCTAAAACTGCCAGTACTCCTGCTGCCCAAAGCAAGGCAGTAGATAAAACCAAAAAAGAAGCGCCTAAAACCGCCGATGCTCCCGTAGCTCAAAGCAAAGCAGTAAATAAAACCGAAAAAAATGTTAATGTTCTGGTAAAAGAAAAAAAATCGACAATATTAAGTCAGCTCAAACAATTTTGGGAAGATTATGGAAAAACCGCAGCTAAATTAACGATTGGTACAATAATTGTTTGTGGTTCGCTTTATTTATCAAGCGTAGCTATAGATAAATTTCAGAAATATGACGTAAACAAAAAATTTCACAAAGGTTTAGATGACCGTCCGTTGGTGAAAAAATTGTATGATGAAGAAAAAGATAAAGCAGGGAATGAACAATTAAGCGATAAACAAATAATGAATAATGTAGGGTACGTATTTGAAAATGATTCTAATAGTAAAAGTATAGCAGTTTCTCAAATAAACGAAGTTATAAAAATATTAAATGAAGCAAAATCTCCTCTAAATATATTATATGACATTTTTAAAGGCATGTTTACACCTGTAACACTTTTTTTTGGGATTACCCAATCAATTAGTAGT
>JAIRZH010000073.1 GCA_031267335.1 Oscillospiraceae bacterium
AAACTAGAAGTAGGAAAACAAAATACTCAAAAAATTGAAAGAAAACATCTGTCATTACGTACATGGTGCAGTCGCTTAGTCAGAAAAGGTATAAGATTTTCTAAATCTCATTTAATGCAAAGGGATTAAAATAGTCTATGACATTACCGATATTAAACAGGCTTTAAAACATCAAAATAGCGATAGTACTGATCCTAAAACATCTGACGCCGGATTATAACTATCGCTTTGTAATGTCAAAAAAGTAAAAAATTCATTTTTATCGCCATCGTAAACATGTCGAATATTTGTTGCAATATAAGTGTTATCTATCGGGCTACCTATTTTTTTGATTTTTACTCCTGCCCCTAATTCTGCTGATGCAAAAAAACTAATTTTTAGTTCGCATTTTACAAAAAATGAACGGCGTATCATTTCTGCTTGAGCAATGAATTTCGCTTGTGAAGAAGTTGTTGCAAAATTATTAACTATTTCTGCCGACCCTGAAACATTGCTCGAAAGATCTGAAGCTGTTTTACCGCTTCCTATTGTATTATTTGAACTTATTTTCGTAATTTTAATTTTAGACACATCTTTTTCGTCTAAAACTTTTACTTCAACATTTTTTAGAGTTCCGAAAAGATTAACAGAAAAATTAACGCTAAATAATCCATTGCAAGGACTAATGTTTAATTTAACCGATTTATTCGCATCAGGTGGAGTAAAAAATAATTTCCCTAATGAAACATAAAATACCGAACCAGTTGTTTTTGCCATACGACAAAGAAATTCAAAATCACTTTCGTTTCGTTGAAAAATCGGACTAGTTAATTCCGGATCATTTTGAATTTTTATGCTAGTTGTGCCAGAAAATTTATTAGAATAAATATTTATAGTTGCTCGAACTATATCAGAAAAATTTTTTTTGTTTTTTTTCATTTCAGTTCGTTTGCTTGACATCATCCAAATTTTAGCGTCCATTCCTGAAATAATAAGTATTGTATAATCGTTTTCAATTTCTATACCTACAGAATGCACAAAACCTTCAAAAATAGTATCTAAAATTTGTGAACCTGATTTTTCATATCCGGCTTGAATTTTGAATTTAACTCCAATTTTAGCATCTGATATGTCTGATGGTAATTTAATTTCATCAAGAAACGGGCATCTAAAACGTATTATACAAATGCTGGCTTCCGACCAAATCCCACTTTCGCATTCTAGACTTTGCAAAAAAAAACGTTCAGGTTTAAATTTTTTTCCGTTTATATATACTGAAATTACATAAGTTGTTCTAGAACCGTATTTTTCTAATATATCTTTTAATTCTTCCATATTTTTTATAATCGGCCTATTTTTGAACTAAAATACAGAATTTTTAAAAATATAGCTAATTATAACAATATGTTTAAACCAAAAAATGAAACATTAGGCTTATCTAAACTATCAGATTTTATAAAATAACGCTCAATATATATTTAAAGATGCTTCAAGCAGCTTTAAACAAAAAACGAAGTGTTCCAAAAAGTTTTGAAAAAAGTCTATTATAAAGCTGCCTACCCGAATATTAAAATTAAGCTTGGCACATGAAAATTAAATTTGATCTATATAAACAATATTAATAAAAAAATTCATTATAGTGATTTTTTTTGTTATATGTTACATTGGTTTTAACGTTTTAGATAAATTTAATTGTTAAATGGAGTTTTTTATGGCTAAAATATTAATACATCAAAAATCAATAACACTTTTTAAATTTGAAAAAATTTTTTCTGCCTTAACTGTAATGATGATCGGAGTTCTTACTGCAAAAACTACTGTATTTGATCAATGTTTTCCATTTGGTTTAGCAGTTGTAGCAGCGACTCCAAAATGGTATTCAATATTTGCTCTCGTTGGAACTATTTTTGGTTATATCTCCGGCCATCAAACAAGTTCAAATATAAGATATATAGCAGCCGTGCTTTCTATTTTAGCAATTCGTTGGGCTTTGTCTGATGTAAAAAAAATAAAACAGCATCCTGTTTATATTTTTTTTATAACTTTTGTTCCAAGTTTTGTTACTGGGATTTCTCTTAAATTGGCAACTGGACTAAATTTTGATTCTTTTACTATTTGCATTTTAGAATCAATTTTAGCTTCTGGAACTGCTTATGTATTCAAAAGAGCTTTTAGTGTAAATTTGCATTCAAAAAAATTTGATGTCCCAATGTTTACTTGTTGTGCATTTATTTTCGGAATCATTATTCTGCCATTTATAAATTTAAAATTTTATTCAATTAGTATTGCTAACGCGATTTTAATTTCGATTGTTCTTATTTGCGCACATTCGTTTAAAGCAGTCGGCGGAGCTCTATCTGGATTAGGGCTTGGGATTTTGCAAACGCTAATATCTGGCTCGACAACCTTTACGATTTTTGCACCATTCGGTGGATTGCTTGCAGGATTTTTTTCAAATTTAGGCAAAACAGCCGTTTGTGTCGTATTTTTGTTTTCAAATTTAATAATTCATTATCAACTTAAAAATTCTGTTAGCATGTCTGAAATTTGCGAAATTCTTATAGGTTTAATATTTTATTGTATTATTCCTAAAAGTTTTAGTCTTAAAACTTTTATTTCAGTTCAAGAACGCATAAGTTCAGATGCTATATGTTCATTTATTTCTCAAAATTTAACTTCTATTGGATATGCTTTTTCAAAAACAAAAGAATTTATTGAAGAAGTTTCATCACATTTTGGGAATCATGATTCGAAGATCTTAGTCGAAAATAATTTAGGCATTTTTAGTAATATATGTGAAAATCTATCAGAAAAAATAGAAAAAAATATTACAATTAATGAGGAAAATTCGTCAAAAATCAGACTTTTTATATATAAAAATTATAAATTAGAAACAAAGGTAACATTCTGGAAAACAAATCATGATTTTGTTCAAATCGAATGGCCAGGATATGAACCAAGGGATATTGAACCACTCGCTGAAGAAATTTCATATATTTGCAATAAAAATTTCGCTAAACCTGAAATATTTAAACTTTCTGATAGAAATTTAATTAGATTTTACGAAAAACCTATTTATAAAGTTAGAATCGATACATGCCAACATGCACGTAACAATGGGAGATATTGTGGCGATAGTTTCAATTATTTCCCAGATGGATTAGGGAACTTTTTTGTAATTTTAAGTGATGGAATGGGAACCGGCAGCGAAGCCGCAGTCGATGGAAAAATGACAACAGAAGTCATGAGCTATATGATTCAATCTAGAGTTAATTTAAAAGATGCAATTGATCTGACTAATGCTTCTTTAATTGTAAAGTCAAAAGATGAATCGCTTTCTACACTTGATATTTTTTGTTTTGATCTTTTCACAGGTGAAGCGTGTTTTACAAAAGCTGGAGCAGCAAAAAGTTATATTAAAAAAGATAATGAAATTATAAAAATCTCATCTGAAACTTTGCCGATTGGGATTTTTTCAAGTTCGAAAGCTCAAGAAATAAACTATCAAATTTCCGAAAGAGATATTATTTTAATAGTTTCTGATGGCGTAACTGAATTAGGCGATGAATGGATTGCAGAAGAAATGGAATCTTATGAAGAAAATTTGTCAAAACGTATTGTTAATTCAGCAAAATCACGCCGATCGTTTAGTAACGATGATGATATAACTGCAATTTGTGTTAGAGTTTCGAAATAATAGACTCAAAAATATTTAGAGCCTATCCCTAAAAAACAAACAATACTAATAATCAAAAAAAAATATTTGAAATATTATGGCCTGTTCCCACTATTTGAAATGACAAAATTTCGAGTAATTTTTGGTTTGAATAAAGAAAATTTTTTCACAATACTAACGTATTGTAAAAAAATTTAACGTAGTACAAATCAAAAAGT
>JAIRZH010000065.1 GCA_031267335.1 Oscillospiraceae bacterium
TTATCCTTATTATATCAAAGCGACACTTGTCTGCGGCGCCTTGGCGAAGTGCAACGAGCCACCGTAAGCCGCTGTTTCTTTGGGAGTACCCGTTTCTTTTCTAAAGAAATGGGTACAAAAAGTAAGGCTTTGAAAAGAACTTAAGCTTACCTAAAAGTGGTGGACATAAAATATTCCAAAATATTAACGCGACACTTGTCCGCGGCGCCTTGATGATGAAGTGCAAAAATTGCTAAAATTTTTATTTCAGCTTGTTTAAGCCAGATTTTAATATTTATGGCAAGCTTTGAATTTATAATTCTATTTATAAATTCATATTTATAGATTTAGCGATAAATTTGTTTAACTTAGAATTTATTCATCAAACCAAATATAAATTTTTAGGTAATTTTTGAACATTTTTTGGTGTTTTAGATGCTGCTTTCGGCTGATGCCAACAAAAAAAGAAAATAAAATATGCTAAAAAATTACCAAAAAAGTTATGTTTACAGGTTCGATTAGAATAAATTCTTACTTACTGAATTGTTTTTTGGAGTTGGGTTAATGGCCGAAATCGTTGAAATTATTGTTAAATATAATGGAGACATTAATGCGTTTGCAAATCAAATTGGAGCAAAAGTTGAAATTTTAAGTTCGTCTTATGCAATTATGCAAATTGATATCGAAATGATTTCTATATTACGTTCTAATTTTCAAATTGAATATTTTGAATATTCTTCGCGAATTTCACTTATCGATAGCCCAAATATGAATTCTTCATGCGTTACATCAACCATTTCAGATCCAGAATTAAATTTAAATGGCGAAGGCGTAATAGTTGCGATTTTAGATTCAGGGATTGATTTTAAACATCCAGATTTTATAGATGATGATGGCAAAACACGGATTTTGGCGATTTGGGATCAAGATATAGAAGGCAATCCCCCAACGGGTTTTAATATCGGAACAGAATATACTCAAACTCAAATTAACCAAGCTTTAGAATCGCCTGAAGATACTATTGTTCTTCATAATGATTTTAACGGCCATGGAACAGCCGTTGCTGGAATAACAGCTGGCAATGGAACAGCGTCTAATGGAAAATTCGCAGGTGCAGCGCCGAAAGCTAGTATTTTATGTGTAAAACTTGCTACAAACAAAACTTCATATTTTACCAGTACTTCGAGTTTAATGCGTGGAGTTAAATATGCTATTGATGTCGCAATTGCTCAAAATATGCCATTAGTTATTAATATTAGTTATGGAAATAATCAAGGCAGCCATGATGGATCGAGTTTATTTGAGCAATATCTTGATAGTATGTCGTCTCTTTGGAAAACGGCGATTGTAGTTGCTACGGGCAACGAAGGTGTTGCAGGCCACCATTTCGCGGGAAAAATTTCAACAAATAAAACTGAAGATATACAATTTGTAGTTAGACGCGGTTTAACTAGTTTAGTTGTAACTTTATGCAAGTCTTTTACTGATATTTTTGAATTTCAAATAAGCAATTCTGCCGGCGAGACTAGTTCCCAAATTGATTTAAATCAAACTTCGCAAGCTGTTTATTTGGGAGGAATCGAAGTTATTGTTAGCATTATACAACCAACACCATATTATGAAGAACAGCAAATTTTTTTCTTTTTTCATGGTTTGGGAAATTCTGCAATTACTGAAAATATATGGATGATTAAAATTACAGGTGTTAACGTAATTGAAGGATATTTTAATGTTTGGCTACCAGTTACAGAAATCGTTGGGTTAGATACTAAATTTTTAAATCCAAGTACAGAAACAACTCTTACAATACCTTCTACAGCTGCGAAAGTAATAACTGTGGGTGGTTATGATTCTTTTACTGGCAATATTTCAGAATTTTCCGGCAGAGGATATGATAGAAAAGAAGGCAAAAAGCCTGATATCGTAGCACCGGATTACGGAATAACAGCTCCAGCCCCAGGCGGACTTTATAATTCTGTAACAGGCACTAGTTTTGCCGCCCCACATGTTTCAGGTTCGTGTGCACTTGCGATGCAATGGGGAATAGTTAAAAAAAATAATTTGTTTCTTTACGGGCAAAGATTAAAAGCTTTTTTAAGGCTCGGGGCAAAGCGAAAATATGGTATAGAATATCCCAATAATATGTGGGGCTATGGAACATTATGCATCAGAAACACAATTAAGCTTGCTAATGAATATACAATTATCGATAATAATTCTTTGCTTAATGCTTTATATTATGATTCTTTAATTTCATCAAACGTAGAAACTCAAATTAGCAATGAAGAAAATTCGTCTCAAATTAGCCAGTCTCAAGATTTATCTAAAAATAATCAAAAAAATAATTCGGACGAAGATTTCCAAATTAAAATTTCACCGTTGCCAAACCCTATGCCATCTGGAAAAAATCCTATTACAAGCGAAAAATATTTAGATTATTTAATTAATTATGATCATCCAACGGAATTATTAATTAAAGATGCTTCTGATATTTTTGTTTCTTCGATTATTCAAGGAGATTACGCTATTGCTCATGTACCGATTGATAAGCAAGAATATTATCATGAAATTTTAGGTACGCAAATTTTTAACGAAGAAGCCATTATTTGCGGATTAAATGAAGATTCAAATGCACTAGTAAGCGCCGGGATCAGTGCAGTTAAAACTCAACCATATTTAGATCTCAGAGGGGAAAGTGTAATAGTTGGCTTGGTAGATACCGGTATAGATTTTACAAATAAATGTTTTATATATGAAAACGATAAAAGTAAAATTTTATATTTGTGGGATCAAACTTTAGAAGATGGGCAAGCTCCGCTGGGTTTTGAATACGGTGTGGAATTCACAAAAGAACAAATTGACGAAGCAATCGCAGATCCTGAGGGGACTCATTCGAAAATTCCTTCTCAAGATGAAAATGGTCATGGAACATTTTTAGCTTCAATAATTGCGGGGCGAAGTTATGACGGTGGCCTGGAAGGTGCAGCACCAGATGCAAGTATTATTGCTGTTAAATTAAAACCGGCTAAAAAAATCATGAGAAATCTAGAATCAATTTATAATTATGAAGTTCCAGCTTATGAATCGACTGATATTATTGCCGGAGTTGAATATATATATAGAAAAGCAATAAAACTCGGGAAGCCAGTTATTATTAATCTTGCACTTTCGAGTAATAATGGTGCCCATGATGGACTATCTTTTTTTGAGCGATATTTATCTGCTGTTTCATTAAAAAACGGTGTTGGAATTTTTGCCGGAGTCGGAAATGAAGGTAATGGTTCTAGGCATTTTGAAACACGAATAGAAAATTTAAATTCGGCACATCCGGTCGAATTTAATGTAGAATCTGGCGACCCGGGATTTATGATAAATATTTGGACGTCTGCACCAGATAGAATATCGATTTCACTTCAAACGCCTTCTGGGAATACAGTTGAAAGGCGTGCTTTTACCGTAAATGAAAACCAAAACTATAATTTCGTTCTTGAAGGCACAAAAGTTAATATAGAATATGTTTTTCCTGATATAAAAAATGGTAACCAAAATATAATTATTAGTTTAATTAACCCTACGCAAGGCCTTTGGATTTTAAATTTGTTCGGAGATTTAATTTTAGATGGAAATATACATGGTTGGATGCCTGTTGCGAATTTTGTAAAAAGAGGTACAATTTTTTTGAGTTCTGATGTCGCGAATACCGTGACTATACCTTCTACTTCTTATAATTTAATAGGTGTCGGAGCATATAATTCAAATGATGGTGGTATTTATATATCAACAGGACGCGGCCCGGCGTTGCCAGAAAGAACCTGCCCTGATTTTGTGGCCCCAGGCGTTAATGTAAATGGGATATTTCCATCTAATCGTGTCGGAACTATGACTGGTACCAGCGTTGCTTCCGCGGTGGCCGCAGGAGCCGCAGTTTTGGTAATGCAATGGGGGATAGTGCAAGGAAATGATAAAGCATTAAATACTTTGAAACTTAAATCTTATCTTTTATTGGGCAGCAGACAAAAAAACGAAGGAATATCCTATCCTGACGGTTTATGGGGATATGGAGAATTAAATTTAATAAGAACTTTTCAGAGAATAAGATAAAAATAATACTTGTTTACTGTTAAAAGGTGTGCCTTTGATAAGTTTGAAACATAAGTTTTGACAATTTTTAGTATTTTTTACTTGTTAACGAGTCGACCACTGAAAAATATTTAAAAATTATTAGAAGTTGGTATTTTATAGCCTGTCTAATATTTTTAAAGCAAGCGCATATTTAGCTAAAATTTTTAAAATTCTGTATTGCTCGTCAGTTAAATACGTTAGTATTTGATTTACTCACGCTTTAAATTTTAAAAATTTTGTCGTTAAATCTGTACTGCTTAAAAATATTAGACAGGCTATTAGATTTCAAAAGCAAACCCTAGCGGCATATTATAGTTTTACTTCTGAGCGTCCTGACCAATCGCAAAAGAATCTATTTTGGATTTAAGTTCAGTCATATCATCACAAACACTATCATCAAAAAAACAATTATCTTTATGCTTGAATATTCTGATTGATTCGATTCCAAGTTTGACACGCATTTCTTCTATTCGTTTTTTCGCCGATTTAACATTTTCCTTCATAACATAATATGAATTGTAATTTTTCCATCGTATCGAGCAAAAAAATGTATTAGGATTTGTTTGTTTAATAAAAGTTATTATGGCTTTGATATTTTGTGATTTACATGTTTTTAAAAAACGTAGCCATATAGAAATTTGTTCATAAATATGATTAATGTCATGAGTTGGATCGAAAATAATTAGTGCAATATCGAAACTCTGAGCATTGTTAATATATTCCCATAAAAAAGGTAACAAATCCGTAATTATTATACTGTTCATGTTAAAAAATTCTATAGTTTTAACAACATATTCTGAGTTATTTATACATTCAATACTTTTCAAATAACATCTTTTATCTTCCAATATTTTGGTTTTATAATAAGAAAATCTTTCTTCAAACAATTTTTTAATCAAATTACCTTTTTTATTTAAAAAAGACAAAATAATAATTCTTTTTTTGTTTGTTGGAAAAAACTTTCGTGTTTGATTTTTTTTAATCAATTCTGATAGTAACGACGGGCCTAGTAAGGTTTTTTCATATGGTGGTCTATTAAAAAAATAAAGTCTTGGGAATTTTTCCTCTAAAGCTTTCTTTTTATCTTCCGGAAGATATTTAAACAATTTTTTTACTAGTTTTTCTGACAATTCTAAAGATAGATTCATTAGCGATTCTTCCAATGGATTTTGTTGGAAATTTATCGTAACTTTTACCTCTCCGTATCTAAAAAAATTATTTAATTCATCTATCGAAAAATTTATAAGTAAACTCACTAGCTCACTTGACGACATATTTTCAAATAAATTTGTTAATAAATCTTCTAACGGATGGTATAATGCTTTTATCAACATCGAAATCTCGTCTTCCATATTTTTCAATAATAAAATTATAGACGGATCTTTCAATAAATTTAGATTTGCTAGATCTATAAATTGTTTTGTAAGTTGACCTTCAAACGAATTTGTCGAAAGATAAGCTTGCAACTGTGTTAGATCCATAATAAGTCCTCCTTCATCAGACGAAAGATGTGTAAAAAAACTTGTTATTGATGGATTTTTCTCAATTTGCTCCAGATTCAGTGGAATTTCTATCTCTGTTTTCGGAAATGTCGATGGATTCGTTGGAACACCCGATGGATTCGGTGGTGTTACTTTTTCTGATTTCAGTGGAATTTCTATCTCTGTTTTCGGAAATGTCGATGGATTCGTTGGATCATCTAGTGGATTCGTCGGAGCATCTAGTGGATTCGTTGGATCATCCAACGGAAATTCTGTTTCCGATCCGGCTGATTTAAGTTTTAATTTTAAAAATAATGATACAATTGGTACAATTAGTGCAATAAGTCTAAAAAAACACTTAATTTGATTTTTTGGAATTTTTTTCTTTGAATTGTGCTTACTTTTAGAATAAATTTGTTTTACTTTTGTAGCTTCAACGTTTATAAAATTTTGCATTATGTGAGTTAAAGATAAAATAGCCAAACTCACAGCAAAAGTTTTTGAAAGAAATTTTTTATTTTTTTTAAATAAATCCTGAATCTCTAAAAATACTTTCTGTTTTAAGTTTATATTTGACAAATTGGAAAGCATTTCTTTAATGATTTTTTTAATATTTTCTGTTAGCATAATTTTACATTGACCTTTAATAATTTTTTTGAAACTTATTACAAAATTATACTCGAGTTTATTTAATTTCATAGAAAAACAGCTTAATTTGAGTTCTATTACTTTTTAATGAAAATTGTCAATAAAATTAATATTATTAATTTTTTACATATTGATATTTTTTTGATATTTTTTACTTGTTAATGAGTCGACCACTGAAAAATATTTAAAAATTATTAGAAGTTGGTATTTTATAGCCTGTCTAATATTTTTAAAGCAGCATATATTTAACTAAAATTTTTAAAATTCTGTATTGCTCGTCAGTTAAATACGTCAGTATTTGTTTTCCTCACGCTTTGAATTTTAAAAATTTTGTCGTTAAATCTGTACTGCTTAAAAATATTAGACAGGCTCTAAGAAATATTAGACAGGCTTTTAGAAAAAGATCTATTAAATCTTTTAAATTTGCTGTGTTTTAATTCATTATTCGTTTCACTGGTTTGCATAAATTTTACTAAAGAAACTCCAGTTATGAGAGCACACAAAGAAGAAATCCAAATTATAGGTAATATATCAAATGGATTTTCAGCACCATAAGTTTTTCTTAATACTATTAAAAATGTTGGAATTAATTGCAGACAAGCGATATTAAGAATCAAAAACATTATCATGCCATTTGTAGCTCGATGTTTACTGGAATTTAATTTTTGCATTTCCTTCATGGCTAAAATTCCGTACGGAGTCGCGGCATTCCCAAGCCCTAGCAAATTAGAAACAATGTTTAAACATATTGGATGTAAAACTTTTTTATGATCAATATATTCTGGAAATAAAAATTTAAAAATAGGGGAAAAAATATTCGATAATTTTTCGATAAGCCCGCTATCTTGTGCGATTTGCATTATTCCGGACCAAAGAATCATGGCTCCTAAAGTAGAGACAATAATTTTTATTGCATCATCTGCGCCAGAAAGTAAAGCACTAGCTAAAGCATCGACACGCCCATTAATAACGGCGCAAATCAAACTTGTGATAATCATAAATGCCCATATACTTCCGATCACTATTTTTGTTCCTTAATATTATCATTCGACAGTTACTGATTTAGCCAAATTTCTTGGTTTATCAATATCTCTTTTATGCAATAAAGCTACATAATATGCAAATAATTGTAGCGGAATTACAGTTAGGGAAGGCATCATTATAGAATGAATCTTAGGAACACATAAAATATCATCAGCAACAGAAGAAATCGCATTAAAATTTTCTTTGGTTGTAATTGCTATACATAAAGCACCACGAGCACGTACTTCACGAATATTACTTATAGTTTTTTCAAAAAGACGCGGATCCGTCGCTAGTGCGATCACGATTGTTCCGTTTTCAACTAGTGAAATTGTGCCATGTTTAAGTTCGCCTGCTGCATATGCTTCGGAATGTATATAAGAAACTTCTTTGAATTTTAATGAACCTTCCATGCATACTGCATAATCGACGCCTCTACCAATGAAAAATACATTATCAGCTTGAGAATATTTTTGGGCAATTTTAAATACTTGATCTTTGCTTTTTAAAACTTCTTCAATTAGATTAGGCAAACTAATTAAATCTTGAAAATAAACTTCGAATTTTTCTTTAGATATTCTATTTAAAACTTTAGAAATATACAAAGACAGTGCATACATTACCGATAACTGAGCGCTGTAGGCTTTTGTTGTTGCGACGGCGACTTCAATCCCAGCCCATGTGTAAACAACAAAATTCGCTTCAGATGCTATCGAACTTCCGACTACATTAACAATTGCCAATGTTTTTGCACCGCGCCGTTTTGATTCACGCAGCGCAGCTAAACTATCGGCTGTTTCGCCAGATTGGCTTATAATAATTACAAGTGTATTTTTATCGATAATAGGAGATCTGTAACGGAACTCCGAAGCGAGCTCTACGTTAGTTGCAATTCTAACTATTTTTTCAAATGCGTATCTCGCAGCCATTCCAACATGATAAGACGATCCACATGCGACAATGCAAATTTTATTTAAACTTTCTAAATAACTTTTATTTAATTCATTAATAACAATATCATTTTTTACGCATCGCAATAATAAAGTTTTTTTTATGGCCTCGGGTTGTTCCATAATTTCTTTAAGCATAAAATGTTCAAATCCATCTTTTTCACTCGACCCAATCTCCCAATCTATTTCAGCCATGTTTTTTTCAATTTTTTTACCTTGGAAATTATAAAAATTAACTTCCGATGCTCCCAAAACAGCTATTTCGCACTCATCTAACCGATATATGTGTTTTGTTCTATCGGCAAATGCATAAATATCAGAAGCAATATAATTTTCGTTGTCGCCGATGCCTATAATAATCGGACTTTCTTTTTTAACAGCTATAATTTTATCTGGAAAATCAGAACATAAAATTCCCAATGCGAAAGATCCTTCCAGAGAACACACTGTTTTAATAACTGCCGAAAAAATATCATCTTCATATAAATAATCAATCATCGCCGCTATTATTTCGCTATCGGTTTCCGAAATAAATTTAATATTTTTTTTAATTAATGATTTTTTTAAAACTATATAATTTTCTATAATTCCATTATGGACTATCGCGATTTTCCCTGATCTTCCAACATGAGGATGTGCATTTATATCAGATGGTTTTCCGTGAGTTGCCCATCTAGTATGGCCAATGCCTGAGTTCCCACAAAAATCCTTTGCATCAGAAATAGCTTTTTTGAGTACATTTATTCTTCCAGCTTTTTTAATCACATTTATTTTTGTATCACAAATGGCAATACCGGCAGAATCGTATCCACGATATTCAAGTTTTTTTAAAGCCTCAAGCAAAAAATCAGAAGCATTTTTTTTTCCAATATATCCTACAATTCCACACATGTGTGATCACCTCAAAAAAATATAAACGAATAATAATTAACACAAAAAAATATAAATTTTTCAAATTAATAACATATTTTATAAATATACAAATATTTACTTTAAATTATCTCCGTTTGATGGAAATTTAATTTAAATAAACGCATTAAAATTTATTTAAAAACTAAATCTTAATTTATAATTTCAGTTAAGTTTAAAATTATTTTGGCCATAATTACCTGTAAAACTCATATAAGATTACATTAAACCAAATTTTATTTCTTAATTCAAAATTAAAATTATTCAAGATATTTTAAGTTTCAAAAATAACCTTAATTAAGGCCTATTTCTGCTGCCCAATTATTTTTGGCATTTTTTGAAGCTTGTTAAATAATGATATATTTTAAAAATTTTGCGATATATAAAAAAATTAAAATTAAATTTTCAATTATGATTTATAACTTTGTTTATTTTCTATTTGTTTATTTTAATTTTAAAATTTAACGTGAATTCAATTAATTCACGTAATTATTAGGTTTAGTATTTAAATGTCTGGGCCTGTTTCCACTACTGTTTAACGACCATATTTCGGTACTTTTTGATTTGTACTACGTTAAATTTTTTTACAATACGTTAGTATTGTGAAAAAATTTTCTTTATTCAAACCAAAAATTACTCGAAATTT
>JAIRZH010000074.1 GCA_031267335.1 Oscillospiraceae bacterium
ACTTTTTGATTTGTACTACGTTAAATTTTTTTACAATACGTTAGTATTGTGAAAAAATTTTCCTTATTCAAACCAAAAATTACTCGAAATTTTGTCATTTCAAATAGTGGGAACAGGCCTTAGTTAAAAATTTTAAAATTCTGCATTGCTCATCCAGTTGAATATGCCAGTATTTGTCTTTATCACGCTTTAAATTTTAAAAATTTTATTATAAAATTATATTGCTTAGAAATTTTAGACAGACTCTTAAAGCTTGTTCTCTTTAAATATAATTTTTGTTATCTTTTTTATTTATTTTTCTTGTTTAATGTCAGTCGAGTAACGTTAAAAGCACTAAAACATATTCAAAAATTAATTAAAATTTATATTTTAAATTTAATGAGAATAAATTACTAAAACTCATCGAAATATTCGCATACACCAATGCGTTTTTGCAAAAATCTAGCAAGTTTAAAAAAATAATTTAACTCATGTTAATTAAATTTATTCATAGCGTTTGTTATATTTTTGTTTACTATTAATTTTAACGCAGAAGATACATTTTCAAAACTTGTTTTAAGAATTTCTTCTTCTACTGACGAAAATTTTGAAAGTACCCAATCTTTTAATTCCCAATCAATTGGTTTTTCTCCAACGCCAATTTTAATTCGTTTAAAATCGTTAGTCTTTAATAAATCAATTATATTTTTAACACCATTATGACCGCCATGAGAACCATTTTTTCGAATACGGATTTTCCCGATCGGCAAAGAAATGTCATCAAAAATTACTACAAAATTATTAATAGAAATTTTATAAAATTCCGATATTTGTTTTGCTGATTCGCCGCTTAGATTCATAAAAGTTTGCGGTTTTAAAAAAATCAAACTTTGGTCGAACATTTTACATTCAGCTAAACAAGATTTAAATTTATTTTTAAATTTACCAATACTTAGACTATCGATGAACGAAAAACCTGCATTATGGCGTGTATTTTTATATTCTATGCCTGGATTGCCTAGCCCAACAACTAGCCATTTCTCTAAATGATTTTTTTTAAAAATATTCAATAAATTTAACATTTGATATTTTGAAAAATAACTGTTTTTCTTTCGATTAAAGACATTAAATCAGTTTCGTTAGTTTCAGAAAACCCAACAGGCCTTGGATACAATGAATACATACCGTGAAAATTACTACCACCTGTTACCAATAAATCATTAAATTTAGCGAATCTTTCAAGTTTTTCACGTAATTCAGATTTAATGTCAGGGTTAAAAACTTCAATTCCATCGATTCCGTAATTGACAAGATCCGGAAGCAACTCGGTTTCATCTTCGTTACTTGGGTGAGCTAATATCGCAATGCCTTCTGCTGCATGTATTAATGAAATAACCTTTTCTGGTTCAGGATAACGAGCAATAATTTCACTTAATTCATAAGAATCACTAAGTAATTTATAAGAAAATGCTTTATAACTGGTAGAAGTATAACCTGCGTCCATTACAGCTTGCAAAATATGATTTTCGAAAATATTTGAACTTCCCCTTGCTTTTGCAGAAACCATTTCAGGCGAAATAGGAAAATACTTCATAACTTTCTGGAGCACCGAAAGTATAGTATCATGGCGTACCTGCGCATTTATTTGGCACAATCCTTCTAGTCTATCAGGGAATTCACACATATAACATAAAATATGAATTTCTTTTTTAAATTTAACGCTATAAGAAGAAAACTCCGCACCTAAAATAACATTAATGCCAAAACGTTTACCTAAAACTACCGCACGTTTAGCACCACTAAAAGTATCGTGATCCGTGACTGCAATTGTATTAATTCGTGCTCTTCTTGAAATAAATATCAAATCATCAATGGTTGTTGAACCATCTGAAAGTTTTGTATGGCAATGAAGATCTATGGCCATTTCACTATCTCCTGATAATCATTAATTATTATAAAACTTTAAATCAGAACAAATCAAGTATATTTTTTGAACTCACAATTTATTGATTTTAATTATAATAAATTTAAAAGTCAATAGACTTATTCAAGAACATATCTTAATTAAAATGAAATATAAATTTTAGACAGTTTTTCTTGTATTTAACACTATATTTTGAAAACGAGTAAAATGCCAAATTTATTTTTTAAGTTTAAAAAATCTAATAGACTTCTTCTCGAACCGTCGGATTTTATTAAAAACGACACCGGCATATATAAAAGAAATATCCCAAGGAGATTCAAATAAAAAAATGAAGTGTTCTGGAGAGTTTCGAAAGAAGTTTGATGAATATTTATTTTTAATTATGCCAAAACTATTTATCCAAGGAGTGATAAAAATTATGGTAAACAAATCTAAAAAAAGAGGATTCTATATCGCACTTTCTGTGTGTGTGTTGGCGGTTTGCGCCGCAGGTTGGTCAACTTATAAAAGCGTTATTGATTTCGTAGCGCCTTCTTCATCTATAGAACCGTCGAACAAAACATCTGAAAATTCTAAAAAAGAAGAAATATCAAAAAAAAACGTTTCAAAAGAGCCAAAACCATTGGAAGGGAATAAAAAAACAGATATTTCTGAAAAAAACGAAGTTCTTGAGGTTTCAAGCAAACCGATAGCAACAGATATAATCTTTCCGGTAGAAGGCGGCAAAACATTGAATAATTACAGTAAAGATAAATTGGTAGAATCTGAATTAAAAGATTGGAGAATTCACAATGGCGTAGACATTACCGCCAAATTAGGGAGCGAGATAAAATCAATTACAGATGGGAAAGTGAAAAATATTTATTCAGATGAAAATTTCGGTAAAACTGTTGTTGTAGAATCTAAATTGAATTCCGAAGGCCAAGAAAATAATCAAAATATTCTTGAATTTAATTACTCAGGACTCGATGAAAGCAAAGTTCATGTTGAAAAAGATCAAATTATAAAAAAAGGCACGGTAATTGGCGAAATTGGCGAAATACCAACGGAAAAAAAAAGTCCTCATCTTCATTTAACAATTAAAAAAAATAAACAATATGTTGATCCTTCTGATATTGTTCCGCAAGACGCCTTTAGCAACAACGAAGCAAAATTTAATTAAAATCTATCTTTAATAAATAAACTAAAATATAAAAATTTTAAGAGTGCATAATAAATAATTATAATTTAATTAACGTGAAATTTAGCATAAAGCATAGTCGTATAATCAATCATTAAAAATAAATTCGTTATAAGCTTTAAAAGTATCCGGATGAATTATCTGCTTTTTTTCTGTCAATTCACAAATTGAATATATCAATCCGTTAATAAAAGCGGCTTCGAAATTTTTATTAGCTAAATCCCTTAGTTTTTTAACTCCTTCAAAACTTCTTTCAGCAGAAATAAAATCCGAAACATATACTATTTTTTCTAAGTTCGACATACCTTTGCGTGCTGTTGTATGAAATCTTATAGCATTTATTATATCGTAATCTTTTATTTTTAAAACAAACTTGGCATAATAACTTCCAGTCAAAGCGTGAAGCAATTTTTTCGATGCGAATTCATGATTTAAAAGTTTTATCCCATGTTTTTTTATAAATGACATATGTTCTTCTTTTGACCATTCTTTGGCGATATCATGCAAAATACCAGCAATTTGCGCTTTTTCTACGTTTTCATTAAGCTTAACTGCAAATTTTGCCGCTGCAAGAGCCACGTTAACTGAATGTTCGTATCTTTTTTCGCTCAATAGATTTTTCACAAATGATTGATAAAGCATTTTATTTTCCTTAATTTTATAAAAAAATAAATTAATTTATTTAATTGTAACAAATTAAATTTAAATATATAAGTAACCAATATCACGGAAATTTTATAGAATATTATAAAAATTTAGCAATTGAGTTAAAAATAACTGCCCAATTTTTATTGCCGTACTAAATCATTCGAGAAAAAAAGTCGCTTCTGGTGAAATTTTCATTATTTCAAAAAATCTTAGAAATTGTTATGATCAATTCCTTAAGTATAACTTCTGATAATTTTTTAGCACTTTTTGTTTAGTGCCAATCGCACGGCGCTAAAAACACCAAAACATGTTAAAAAAATATCTTAAAAATTTATATTTTGATTTGATGAGAACAAGTTATTATTCAAAAACTTAAGTCTGTTTTCTATATTCTATAATTTTATTTAAATTACCTAACCTGGGCAAAACACCGTAAATAGCTAAAACTAAAATATCACATTGAAATTGAACATCCTTGATTTTTGCGAATTTTTCAGCTATTTCTTGAACATAATTTCGTTACTTCAAAATAATTGTAGCATTTTTAAATTATTATGCAATATTATGTGAAATTCCATATGTTTCAACAACACCTTCTTGCTATACTGGGGCCTGTTCCACTACTGTTTAACGACCATATTTCGGTACTTTTTGATTTGTACTACGTTAAATTTTTTTACAATACGTCAGTATTGTGAAAAAATTTTCCTTATCCAAACCCTTGCCACCCGACATAATAGTAAAATTAAAAATATTTAAAAATTAACAAATAAAAAAAAGTAAAAGAGGCAAAAAATAAGAATCAAAACTGGAGGTACAATACATGTATCAGAAA
>JAIRZH010000121.1 GCA_031267335.1 Oscillospiraceae bacterium
AAATTCAAACTCTGGGATCGAAATTAGAATTAAATCCATTCTAAAGTCTAATAAAAATCATGCCCAAACGAAGGTTTATTGATTTTTACAAATCCAGAATTTCGTTTTGAATATGTATAAGAGCCTATCCTTAAAAAAATAAACAATACTAAAATATGTGCCACTTCAGAGACATCAGGCAGGCTCTTGTATTATGAATGACGTTTTTCTTAAAATTTAGAGATTCGGAAAATTGACAATTTAAAATTATTAAGTTAAAACTACAATGGGCATGTTATTTAATTTATTTTTGCAATAATATAAACAAAATTTCTGTTGTTAATGTTTTTTTGTTTACATAATAAATCAATTTAATTAACTGGTTTGTGTTTCAAGGTTTTCAGTTTACATGATTGTGGGTTATAAAAATATTTTTAATTTTGGAGGTTGTTAAACCATTTGATTCTTTTAATTATATTATTCACTTGTATTCCTGTGGCCTTCGTTGGCGGAATTTTTTTTAGAAAAGTCTTTACTGAAAAACTTTTAGGTTCAGCAGAAGAAAGAGTATCAAAAATTTTGGATAAAGCGGAAAAAGATGCAGACGTTACCAAAAGTAAAATTATATTAGAAGGTATGGAGGAAGTCCATAAATTCAGAAATACATCTGAAGCAGAAATTTTAGAAAGAAGAAGAGAAATTCAGAGTCACGGGAATCGTATGCAAAAAAAAGAAGAAATTTTAGAAAAAAAGATCGAATCTATAGAAATTAAAGAAAAAAGTATCGTAAAAAGTCTTCAATTGGCAAAAGAAAGACTTGCAGAATCAGAGGAATTAAAATCTTGTCAATTGAAAAAATTAGAAAATATTTCAAAACTTACAAAAAACCAAGCAAAAGAAGAAATTATTCAATTGTTTCAAGAAGAACTCGCGAACGAGAAAGCGTTAAAAATTAAAAATTTCGAAGAAGAATTAAAAAACGATACAGAAAAAATTGCAAGAAAGATACTTTGTACAGCAGTTCAAAGATATTCTGCCGCATATAGCACAGAAGAAACGGTTTCGGTAGTGACTTTGCCTAACGATGATGTTAAAGGCCGAATTATCGGGCGAGAAGGCCGAAATATTCGTGCTATAGAAAATTTAACTGGTGTTGATTTAATTATAGATGATACTCCGGAAGTTGTTTCGATTTCACATTTTGATCCAATTAGGCGCGAAGTTGCGCGAAGGGCTTTAGAATGGCTTATCATAGACGGTAGGATTCACCCGGCTAAAATTGAGGAAGCGATCGAAAAAGCTAAAGAAAATATCGAAAAAGAAATCAAAAGCGAAGGCGAACGAGCATCTTTCGAAACTGGAATTCGTGGAATTCATCCTGAATTAATAAAGGCTCTTGGAAGATTAAAATTTCGTTCTAGCTATGGCCAAAATATCTTAGCGCATTCGCTTGAAGTTGCCCATATAGCTGGATTGTTGGCGTCTGAGCTTGGAATTAATGTTAATTTAACAAAAAGATGCGGGCTTTTGCATGACATTGGCAAATCAATGACTTTTCAGGTGGAAGGATCGCATGTTGATCTTGGAGTTGATCTCGCGCGTAGATATAAAGAAAGTAATGAAGTAATAAATGCAATAGCTTCGCATCATGGGGGAGAAGAACCAAAAACCAAGGCCGCTGTTCTCATTCAAGCAGCCGATGCCGTTTCAGCTGCACGTCCTGGGGCACGCAGAGACGATCTTGAAAGTTATGTTAAAAGATTGCAAAAACTTGAGGCGATAGTTTCTGAATTTGAAGGCGTAGAGCGTTGTTATGCAATTCAATCCGGGCGTGAAGTTCGAATAATAGTTTCTCCGGAAGTTATTTCTGATGATAAAATGGTAAAAGTTGCATACGACATTTGCAAAAAAATAGAATCTGAATTATCTTATCCTGGACAGATAAAAATTAATGTAATACGTGAAAGCAAAATTTCTAATTTTGCTAAATAAAAATTAAGGAATTTAATTTATGAATTTTTTTGAAAATTTAAAAGAAAAGTTAAAAAAAACATGCGAAGTTTTTTCTAGTAAATTTAAAGATATTTTTGCTTTTTTTACAAAAGTTGATGATGAATTTCTTGATAAATTAGAAGAAGCTTTAATAAGAAGCGATGTATCGGTTTCGGCATCTAAGAAAATTAAAGAAAAACTTAGAAAAAAAGCCAAGCTTGATCGTCTTGACACTCCGGAACAAATCGCTGATGCAATAAAAGTTATAATAGAAAATATTTTGTATTCTGAAGAAAAAAAAACTAACGATGCCAAAATTATTATGTTTGTTGGAGTCAATGGTGTTGGCAAAACTACAAGCATCGGGAAAATGGCATTTCTTTTATCCAAAAACGGCAAAAAAGTTTTGCTTGCCGCTGCAGATACTTTTAGAGCTGCTGCAGTTGAACAATTAGAAATTTGGTCTAAACGCGCAAATTGCGAAATTATAAGCAAAAAAGAAGGTGCAGACCCAGGCGCAGTGGTTTTTGAAGCAATAGAAAAAATGAAATCTGAAAATTTTGATGTAATTTTATGTGATACAGCAGGAAGATTACACAATAAATCCGATTTGATGGCAGAACTAGCAAAAATTGAGCGTATAATCGATAAAAAGCTGCCAGATGCCAAAAAAGAAACATTTCTTGTTTTGGACGGTAACACAGGCCAAAACATGCTCATGCAAACAGAAGAATTTTTAAAGTTTTCAAAAATAACTGGGATAATTTTGACAAAATTAGATGGAACTGCTCACGGCGGAGCTGTTATTTCAGCAAAAGAAAGATTCGGAATTCCTATAAAATATATAGGCATCGGTGAATCACCGAAAGATTTTAAGGAATTCGATGCAAAAGAATTTACAAAAGCTTTGTTTTCTGATTTTTAGAAATTATTTTTATTTTTGCTCCCCTGGATATTTATTAAAAAATTTCGAAAATGGTATTGATATTCAAAGTTAAATGTTTTAAAATAAAACTATGTATAGATTTAATCAATAATATATTTTTTAGGTGAATTTGTGAAAATTTTAAATGGAATTTCAATTTTTGGTATGATGCCTTTTAGAAGATTTTCTACTTTTATGGCTTTAATTCTGATTTTAACTTCGATTTTAAATATAGAAAATGGTATTTTAACAGCTATGAAAAACATGAACCAATTAAGAAAATTTAAAGGAAAAATGAATATCACTAGAAAATTAACTTATGATCGTGTTAAAATTACGACTCTTTCAACTATTCCGTTTTTCTTTATAATATACCGATTATTTTTTGGCAAAAAAACTTTAGTCCCTTTTGCACCGCTAGAAAAATTTCAAATAGTCGATTTAAACGATTATAACGAGACATTAAAACGTTTAGAATTACCTAATATACTGGCTCAAGACGATTTCCGAGAAATTTTTGAAAAAATTCATGAGACTTTAGAAACAAAATCGAGTAAAAGAAAATTCACAATTAAAGAAATTTTATCTTATGTAATAATTGGTGATTCGATTGGCGCAGCGTATGAGTTCGAAGAAGCCAATGAAAATGGAACTAATTTTCCTTGGTTTAGCGAAAAATCGGGAATTACTGATGATAGCGTATTGACATTCGCGATAACTGATGCAGTTTTGTCGATATTAGAGAAAGGTTGTAATAAAAGTGAAAAAATAATAGAGTTATTCAAGTGTAAATTTTTGGAATTTTATCAATTAGCTACCAAAAAATTCAATAGAAGACCAGGCGGTTATTTATTTCGAAATAACGGTGGATTCGGTGGGCGTTTTTCAGCAGCAATTAAAAAAGAGTCTTTTCCGCCTAGTGATAGTTGTGGAAACGGAAGTGCAATGCGTAGTTCTTTTATAGCTCATGCTTTCAAGAGCCTTGAAGAAGCTCTTGTTGTATCAGATTTGTCAGCATTACATACGCATAGGCATAAAGATGGAAGATTAGGGGCTATTATCACTGTTTTGGCTATTTGGCTTGCGAAACATGGGTATTCTCAATCCGAAATAAAAACGCTATTGTTACTAGTAATTCCAAGTCACTGGCAAGGCAGCTCTCTATGCGAAACGAACGATTTTGAGCTTCTTGATGGTGGTCAATGGGAAATTTCTCAAAAAACTATAGGGCCGGCAATTGTTGCATTTATTTTTGGAAAAAGTTTTGAAGATGTTATTCGTCGTGCTGTGTCCTATGGGGGAGATACGGATACTATGGCTGCTATTGCAGCTTCGATTGCCGGACCTTATTTTGGAAAAATTCCCGAGGCAATACAGGAACAACCCATGAAGCGTTTCGAAGATGAATATCCGCTGTTATATCAATGTTTTGAAGGATTCAGTGAACGTTATGAGAAATTAATTTAAGTATTCAAAAGATAATTAAATAATATATAACTAAAAAAACATTAAAATTAAATGCAAAAAGTGTATAAAATAAAATTTCATAAAAGCCGGATTCGTGAAAGGCGAACTTTATTACTTTTTTTCAAATAAGCATTTTTAAAAAATAATTAAATTATTCAGAATCAAAAAAATTTTAAGTATAAAGACATAAGGGATTAAAATAATCTATGACATTATCAAATAATCAGTTAGAAGAAAATCAAATAATGATAAAAAAAAAGGGGGGGGGCACGAGGATCATTGCTAGAATTAAATTCAGAAAATCCAAAAAGTTAAGCAAGAACTTTTTAAAAACTCTTGCTGCAAGCTTAGCAGTTTTGAATCTATTTTCTAGTAATTTT
>JAIRZH010000013.1 GCA_031267335.1 Oscillospiraceae bacterium
TATATTTTTACGGTTTTTAAGATAATCATAATTAACATCCCATAACCATTTTTCAGTTTTTTTAAAAGTGCAGTAACGGTATCTTTGGAAATTCCCAAGATACGTCCTGTTGCACGTGTACCTGTACCATTAACTATCATACTTAAAACTTGTTTACGAATTTCAGGCTTATAAGCATTATAGCTATAGTTTTCTACGAAATTATAATGCTTACATTCTTGGTTTTTTGCAATTATAAACCTGTTTTCCTGTTTTATTATGTCCATTCTTGGATACATCTTCCGCAGTGAGGGAACTTAATAGTTGTTAACACCATATAGTTAATGTCTCCTTTAATCTAATATCATAATTATCATTAATTTTGATATTTATGATTTTATTATTTTTATTGCCGTTATTGTGGCTACTAAGTTATGATATCAAAAGGGATTAAAATAGTCTATGACATTACCACGTTTTTGTATTTTAAAACTATACATGCTTTTATTTTGATTTTATTTATAAACTTTTTTAAACATTGTAGCTATAACATCTTTTTGCAGGGTTTAACGGGAACAAGTTCTTAGAGCCTGCCTAATATTTTTAAGCAGTTTTAAATTTTATGATAAAATTTTTAAAATTTCGCATTGCTCGTTAGAAACTTATCTTCAATAAGCTTAAAGATACGAATTTTTGACAATTTTTGAACATTTTTGGTTCATTTAATTTTGCTTGATTAGTTCCAAATTGAATAAAATAAGCAAAAATGCCAAAAATTGTCAAAAGTTTCGCTTGGGGCTTATTTGTAGATAGATTCTAAACTGAATTAAAAAATTGATTTTTTAAAAAAATTAAATTAAATTATGCATATGGACGTTTAGCTCAGTTGGTAGAGCATTTGCTTGACGTGCAAAGGGTCAGCGGTTCGAGTCCGTTAACGTCCACCATATTTTTTAAGTCTGTTTAGGAGTAGTTTATGATAACAGCCAGAGAATTCAGGAATGGAGTAACATTCGAATTCAATGAAATGATTTTTTCAGTAATTGAGTTTCAACACGTAAAACCTGGCAAAGGTTCGGCGTTTGTACGTGCAAAACTAAAAAACATTCTTTCCGGCGGGACAATTGAACGTACTTTTAATCCAGAAGAAAAATTTCAGGAAGCTTTTATAGAACGCCGGCAAATGCAATATCTCTATAATGATAGTGATTTATATTATTTTATGGATAGCCAAAATTTTGAACAAATACCTGTCAGTAAAAAAATACTTAACGAGAATTTTAAATTTGTTAAAGAAAACATGGAATGTAAAGTTTCTTCTTATAAAGACAAAGTTTTTGAAATTGAGCCTCCATTATTTGTGGAACTCATTATAACGTCAACTGAGCCGGCTATTCGCGGAGATACAGCAACTAACGTTACTAAACCAGCGATACTTGAAACTGGAACTGAAATAAGGGTACCATTGTTCATAAATGAAGGTGAAAAAATAAAAATTGATACTCGCACCGGCGAATACATAGAGAGAGCGTAATGTTTGTTAGAGATCTTTCATGAGTAGAATAAAAGACAGAAAACTCGCATTTGAGCTTTTATTTGCCGAAACTTTTGGTGAACAAAATATAGAAAGTCTTTTTTTAGATAAAAAAATTAATGAATTTACATTTTCTTTATTTAATGGTGTTAAACAAAATTTACAAGAAATAGATGTTTTTATTAAGAAAAATATAAAAAATTGGAATTTTGATAGAATTTCCCGTGTTGCTAAAACGGCTCTTCGAATTGCCGTTTATCAAATGATTTATGAAAAAGATATACCAATCGCAGCAACGGTTAATGAATCAGTAGAAATTGCCAAAAATTACGGAACAGACGATGAAGGCAATTATGTACAAGCTGTTTTGACTTCTATTGAAAAAAATTTTAATATGCCTTAGGGCCTGTCTGATATTTCTTAGCATCCGGTTTTATGATTAAAATTTTTAAAATTTAAAATGGCGAGAAAGGCAAATACTGACGTATTTAAAGCAATGCAGAATTTAGAATTTTAACTGAATTATGTATTATTAGAGACATTAGACAAGTTCTTAGCTTCTGTCTCCGGTAAAAATTTGCCGAACATCTTTATTGGAAAAATTAAATTAAATAATAATTTATTGATTTTAAAAAATATTAAGTTTAAATAAATTATAGTTTAAAAAGTGCTAACTACGGGGGGTAATTTTAATTTGAGAACAAAAAATTCGATTATAAATATTGCAGCTAATTGCACATCGTATTGCTTTTTTATGCTGACTTCATTTTTTGTTCGCAAATTATTTATTTATGAATTCGGCCTTGAAATTTTAGGAATAGATTATTCATTTTCGAATGCAATTTCTCTGCTTTCGGTGGCAGAGCTTGGCCTTGGCACTGGTATGATTTATAAGCTTTATAAGCCTGTTGCTGAAAAAAATCATCAAAAAACAGCGTCAATATTAAAATTTCTGCGTAATTCTTATCTTTTAATTTCTGGAATTTTGTTACTATTTGGTATTGTATTTTCGTTTTTTACTTCTAATTTAATCAAAGAAAATTTTGATAAAATATGGCTTACAAGGATTTTTATATTATATATTTTCGATACTCTTGCTTCATACTTGTTTTTTTATAAACGGGTTATGTTTATTGCTGATCAAAAAAGTTATTTAAATAATTTGATAAAAATTTTTGTAATTATTGTTTCTTTTATTTCACAAATTTTAGTTATTCGTTTTTTGAGATCTCTTGAAATTTATTTGATTACAAAAATTATTTTCAGGCTCCTTGAAAACATTTTAATTTCGTATTTTTTTGATAAACAATATAATTTTTTAAATATCAAAAGTTCTCATAATTTCGATAAATTAGAAAAAAAAGAAATAACAAAAAGTATTTCAAGTATGTTTTTTCACAGAATTTCCGGCACAGGAATTAAACAGATTTCAGGAATAATAATTCCAGCATTTGCGACCCTTCGTGAAAATGGAATTTATTCTAATTACATGATGATAATAACTGCGCTTTGGGGAATTTCTAATGAATTTTTTGGCGGAATGGCTGCGAGTTTCGGGAATTTACTTCATACAGAAAGTAAAGAAAAAATTCATAAAAATTTTAATATGCTTTTTTTTATTAATTTTTTAATTTATTCGTTTTTTGTTTCGGCGTTTTTTGGAATTATTACACCTTTTATGAAAATTTGGATTCGTTCAGAAAACTCAGTTTTCTCGATTTATACAATAATATTAATTACAATTTATTTGTATGTTTATGGAATGAAACAATGTGTTGAAATGGCCAAAATTAGTGCAGGTATTTATACACAGGATAAATTTATGCCAATTATTGAATTTGTAATAAATTTAACTACTTCTTTTCTAATGACAAAATATTACGGTATAAACGGGGCAATTTTTGGAGCAACTATTTCAGCGATTTTAGTTCCGTTAATTTCTCAACCTTATTTTTTTTATAAACTAATTTTAAAAATTAGTCCCATCGAATACTATAGAAAATATTTTATTTATGCATGTATATCTACAATTTGCATACTTATAACCAATACGTTAATCGGATTAGTACATTTAAATTCTTTTATTTTACAAATAGCATTTAATTTAAGTATTTGTTTATTAATACCGATGCTGTTGAATTTATTGATATTTCGCAAAACAGAAGAATTTATAAAAATTAAAAATCATTTGATTTTGCTTAAAAATAAATTAAAATATATAAAACAATAAAAGTCTGTCTAATATTTCTAAGCAATACGGAATTTTAAAAATTTTAGTTAAATATGTGTTGCGAAAGAGATATTAGATAGGCTCTAAGCATAAGTTTTGTGGTGATCAAGCAGTAGGCTCAGGCTTTTTATCACAATTTTCTTTCTTTATGTTTATCAACCATGAATTAATTTGTTTTGCCGAAGGCCTTGCCCGGGGATCAGAAACCAAGCAACGTCGAATAATTTTGTTTATGCTATCGGGGGCATTTTTCCATTCTCCATAAGTATCTTTATATTTTTTCGTACGTTTTTCTTCATTTTCAAAAAATTTTTTTTGTTGTTTTATTAAATGTTTAAGTTTTTCTTCTTCATTTTTTGTATTTGATAATAATTTAAAAGGATATTTATTATTCAAAATATAACAAGCCATACAACCAAAATTCCAAATATCCAGTGAGTATTTGGCTATAATATTACAAAGACATCCACTTGTTAAACACCTTAAACGCTCATTGCAATATTCTGGTGGAAAAAATTCTTTTACAATTGGAAGCTCAAAATTATAATTGCGGCCAAGTGTTTTTTCTGAATGTGGGAGATCCATCATTTTTGTTCCGACTAAAATTTTATCTTTTACGCAAACTAAAAAACTATCAATTTCTAAATTTCCGTGTATACGATATAAAGTTTTATGCAATCCTTGTAACTGGTCAGACACACTTATTAAAAAATCTAATATTAAGTTTTCTATTTCTATTTTTTGATATTTTTTTCTAAAATTTTCTAAAATTTTACAAAAATTCTGTCCTATAGATAATTCTGAAACAACAATATATAATTTTGCTTTTTCGCTTTTATTTTTTTTAACATCAATTTCTATAATTTTTTTTGCAGTATTGGATTCAAAACTAAAACTTTTATCCATATTAGTATAATTTGTATTGTAAATTTTTAATTCGTCTTGCGCTTTTTCTAAACTTGTAAATATTTTAACAAAAAATTTTTTTTCACGTCCTAAATCTTCGGCTTTAAAAGATGGAACTGGACAAAATGATATCATACTTATCAATAAAACATCTTTCAATTCGAGCTCTCTTGTTAAATCTTCAATATATATACGTGTAGAATTTTCTGTAAAAAAATATTCAGGCAAATTACTATGTATATAATTTTGTCTCCAAAGCTGTTTTCGTTCAGCTATTCTGTTCAAAAGTTCGATTACTTTTTTTATGTGGTCGATGTTCCCGATGCCGTTTCCGTCGATAATATCTTGAAGTTGTAAAATAAGTGATTTCGCTTCATCACTTTCACTTAATCGTCTTTTAAACGGTATATTGGCAAAGTTATCGTTAATTTGTTTGTCTTTTCTAACGAATTCTTTGAGATTTATTATCGCTAATTTAAAAATTGTTTTTAACTCTTCTTGACTCGTTCCTTGCGAAAGTTCAGGAATTTTCATTTTTAGAACTTCAAAAATTTTTTGGTTTCCAGAAATATTGAGTTGTTTAGTTTTTGATGAAACTTTAGGCTTTAACAAGAACTTATAAAGATCATAAATATATTTTAAACCAAAAATCGTACTTGTTACTAAAGCTATAAATTTAATTGGATCTTTCTTTGAAAAATCAATTATTTTGCGTAAATAAATTTGGCTTTTTGTATTTTTGCTTTTGTTTTTCCTGATATTTTGAATTGCATTTACTGAAACGAAATTATTCGTCATAGTAGATATCATAGTCAAAGCTGATAATCCTGCTGCAATGACTTTTGTAAAAATAAAACGTTTTTTATTAAAACTTGTTATCATTAGACCTGTCCGAAAATTAAACAATTTGTAAATCTATTGATAGCCACTATCTGCCAAATTTGTATTAGGGCCTGTTCCCACTATTTGAAATGACAAAATTTCGAGT
>JAIRZH010000019.1 GCA_031267335.1 Oscillospiraceae bacterium
AATTTTAAAAATTTTATCGTTAAATCTGTATTACTTAGAAATATTAGACAGGCTCTTATTTTTGATATATACATTAAGAATTAATTTTTATATAATTCAATTTCAGTTTAAATAGGATTATTTAATAATTTGAAATTCTGGAGGTTTTAAATTTTGTTAAAAAAAATTTTAAGTTTTGCGTTTTTATTATTTTATGCTTCTTATGCTTCTAATTTTTGTTTCGCAGATAAAGAAAGTGAGGCAACAATAATATTGCCAGGAATATTCAGTAGTGGACTTTTTTATCGTGGCGAATCCGATAGTGATAGATACAGTGTAAATGAAGCTATTTGGTTACCAGTGAATGATCAAAATTTTTGGCGACAGTCAAAAGGCATTCTTAAATTTAGACTTTTTTACGAAGACTTGTTTTTAAATAGACATGGTAAATTAAAAGATGATAATATAGGTTTGTCTTTGGAAAATAAAGGATTTCCTCACCAAGTTGATGCCGAAATTGTAAAATATGGAGTAGGAAATTCTTATAAAGAATTAATTAAAAGTTTAGAAAAAAAATTTCCTAGTCATAAAATAATTTTTTTTAATTATGATTGGAGAACACCCGATGGGATTTTGGAACGTTTAAAAAAAATAACAAAACAATATGAAAAAATAAATATTGTGGCATTTTCTTTTGGTGGATTGATTGGCGCGAAATTCATAGCTGAATACTTAAGAAATGGAAAAAATAATGTTATTGGGAAAGTTGTTTTTATAGCTGTTCCACAACTTGGTTCGGCTGTAACATTTCATGTGCTTGAAAAAGGCTTCCCAAGGAATGGCCCTGATTTTTCTGGCATGGGAAAAGTTATTTCTTTGTTATCCAGATGTTGTCCTACTACAATTTGCTTGTTACCGAACGAAAAATACTTTGAATTAAGCCAAGGATATGTGATAAATGATTACGGCAAAAAACTAAATTATAAAGAAACTATGGATTTAATCAAAC
Organism: Oscillospiraceae bacterium; assembly: GCA_031267335.1. Lineage (GTDB taxonomy): Bacteria > Bacillota > Clostridia > Oscillospirales > Acutalibacteraceae > Improbicoccus. The sequence continues at coordinate 989 of JAIRZH010000019.1, forward strand.
ATCGTTTTAAAATAAGATTCATGGATAAATATAAAAGTTTCCACGATGATTTAATAATTGATGGCAAAAATGTTTTAAATTTTTATGATTATTATTTAATTGCTGGTTCAGGGATTAAAACTCCGTCCGAAATTACAATAAGTTCTAATGAACTAGATGGTATGAAAATTACTGGATTTGCCAATGGCGATGGCACGGTGATGTGTGGAAGCGCTATACCATTCGAAGCAGAAAGAGACCGTGTTACTAAAATTTCAAAGGTAGAACACAATAGACTACCTTATAATAAAAAAGTAATTGAAAAAATAATAAGTATAATTGGTTCTAAAATCGAAAAAAAACACGAAGAATTAGATCCAGCAGCATAATCAATTATTGATTTTAAAAATATAGCAAATAATAAATTTATGTTTGTTATATTTGGGGTAATCAATAATGCTTTTGTTTAAAAAAGCCGGAGATTATAAAATTTTAGCTCAAAAATCGGTTGGAAAAAATTCTAGTGTAGAAATTGGATTTAAATCAAATTTTCCACCCGATCAGCTTTTTTTGCTAAATAAATTTCAACATAATAAAAAAAATGAAGAAATTTTTAAGTCACTCTTTGTTTATTTTTCTTCTGATATAAAAACTAGCAACTATGTGGATTTTTTTTCACATAGCAATTATTTTTATGCTGTATTTAAATATAAAGAAGAACAAAATTTAAAATACAGATATAATGCAAAAACATGTATAGCAAATTTTGAAGAAAGAGCAAGAATTTTAGAAAATATATTAATTAAAATATATAATCTTATAGAACTTCGTAAAACTCCGATTAATATCCTTGCTACTGTATTAAATTCCGAATGTATCGTTGTAGATTCAAATAAAAATGATTTTTTTAATTTCGATCTTCAGTTTCTAAATACAAAAGAAAACTTTGAAGAAAAATTAATTTTTAAAAAAATCGGAAATATAATAAGCACAATGTTCGAGATTGAATCTGCATCAAAATATAATAAAATTTTAAAAATTATTATAAAAAAATGTGACCTAGGAATTTATGATTCCATTCCAAAATTAGTAGTAGAATTTAAAAAAAATTCCGAAGAAATCAAAATTTCTTCGTTTTGGTTATATTGGAAACGGCGTTTTTTGATGCAGAAACATTTAATTAAAAAGCTCACCCATGCAGTTCTTGCTCCGACATTAATAGTGGCATTTGTATATCTTATATATAAAAAGCTTACCAATGGCGATAATGCAGCTGAAAGCCCAAAACCTGTTACTATTGGGGAAATTTCGTACTCTGCTAGCGCACAGGATATAAGCGATAAAACCATCACGCTGCATCCGTTAATCGAAAAGCCTGCACAAATCGGAAGTACTGAAAAAATAATTTTGCCTCCTAACGCCCCTATAGAATACGACGACTACATTACCCGCTACGATGATACTATAAGTTCAATATGTCAAAATTTTTATTCTGAAACAAAATTTGAATCTGTAATTACAAGTTTTAATAATTTAGAAAAAAATGATGCTATTTTGCCTGGAATAATTTTAAAAATTCCGAATAAATCATCAATGGCTTTATACTTGGAAAATAACGAACATGTAAATAGCTAGAAAATTAAGTTATTTAAATCGAATAAAATAAAAACTTCTCCTAATTTCTAGCATAAATTAGTTAATTATAAGTTATACTGTATTTTTTTAACAGTAATAGTAGCCTTCATCTTCTTTTTTGCTTACAATGGATAAAAATATCGCTAAAGAACAAATTCCTACTCCGGAAAAAATAAACCAATTTAAATTCGAGTATCCAGCTTTAACGTCTTTGGGAGCATTTTTTGCTTCTTCTAAATTTTTCGTAGTTATTGGATCGATAATTGCATACGGGCTAAGATGAGTTACTTGGAAATGGCAATATTTTTTTTCAGTTTCAGGATCTATCCATAATTCACTTTCATCGTGGTATTCATCTTTTTCATCTTTTAAAATATTAACATATAAAGCATACACTTCTTCTGCATCAAATTCTTCTTGAATCGGAACATAAATATCTATTGGAACTTTATTTTCTGTAAGATCTATTGGCTTTTTGCTTTCACTATCTATAAAATCGAGATCAAAAGCTGAGAATTTTTCCAAAGTCGACTTGTAAATTGGATCGATATTTTCATAAATTTTTTTCCAATTATCACTATCTTTTAAAATCGAAGTACCAATTAATTTTGTATTTTCAGGCAATAAGCCTTTCGGAACTTTAGCGATAATACCTGAATTTTTATCTTTAAATTCGATTTTGTCTGATAAAGAAACAACTTTTAATTCTACTGGAACAAAACTATATCTTTGTTTGCTATCTAAAATTTTTAAAAAAACATTTTGACTTCCTATTTCGGAAAATGCATCTTTATTAAAATTTTCTATTTTTATATTTTCCTGTGTTATTTCAGCGTCATCATTATAAGATGATGTCGCGGTTATTCCTAATAATTTGATAACTTCTTCTTCGGTATAATCTGATTTTGTTTCTATTTCGGTTTTTTCAAAATTAATTTCTGGTGATTTTAATTCAAATTCCCAACTTGAACCAGTTCCTGTATTGGTTTTCCCCAATGCTTTGTTGTAATCACAAGATTGAATCGAGCTAAAATCCTCGTTAGAAAATTCATTCCATGCATAGCATTGATATTTTCCATCTGGCAGTTTTTTTTCAGAAAGATTTATATCAAGTGAAAATTTTCCATCTTCTTCCGTGTAAAATTTACTACCTGATTCTGGCGCTGGCAAACTTGTACGGAAATAATAAACATTATTATAATTTTCATCATCTTCATTGATGTTTTGCGCTAAAATAACCATATAAACTTTGCTGCCGGCTGAGGTTTGAGTGCTACTATTTTCAGATGCCGATGATGTGATATTTGGAATTGTTATTTTCCAATTTTTATCTTCAACCATTGACGCATTAAACATTAATTGCACACCATTTCTTGGTGCTACAGCAAAATTTGATTCTAAAGTAATTTCTTTAAATTCTTCTGTGTCTGAACTAAATTTTTCAGCATCAATTGTATTAATGTTAAATTTGTTGCTGCTGTTTCCAAATTCAGCACCTTTTACAAAAATTTCAGTCAGTGCTGTTCTGGTTTTTACAGCATTATTTGCCATAATTTTTGAAATTAAACCCGAACAACTTAGTGCAAACGTACAAATCATTATAATTGATAAGAAACATTTAAGAAATCTATTCAAATTCATAAATTTCAACCTCCTTAAACCTTTAGTCTCTGTTTCTAATACCGTTCAACAACCGTATATTTTAGCAATCTTTTCGTTTTATATTGTGTTAAATTTTTCGCAATACAGTAGTGTTATTTCAAAAATTTTCTTTATTTAATCTAAAAATTACTCAAAATTCGGTCATTTAAGATAACAAAAACAGGTCCTAATAAAAATTGTCTTAATAAGTGCACTTTAAAAAACAACTTTTAAAATTATTAGATCTGTTATGAAATTTTTCATAATATAATTTTAAAACAAAAACCGATTTACGCAAAAAAGTTATTTTTGCAGTGCCAACAGTTACTTTTACATAATTTAATTCAGTTTCAAAACAAATCTATATAGACGATCAATTTCGCCTGTATGACGTAATATACAATATTATTTTTTTAATGTCAAAATTTTAGTTCAAAAATACTAATTAAAATTATTTAAGCCCTAATTTATCAAAAAAATATTTTTTTAGATCCTGTATAATATCTCTAAAGCAGCGTATATTCAGTTGAAATTTTTTAAATTACTCGTCGGTTAAATACGTCAGTATTCGCCTTCCCCATATTAATTTTATGAATTTTTTAATTTTTAGAAAGTCTAAAAAATTCCTTTTCTTAATTATAGTATAATAGGGCCCGTTCCCGCTATCGTTTAACGATCATATTTCGGTACTTTTTAATTTGTAATACGTTAAATTTTTTCACAATACGTCAGTATTGTGAAAAAATTTTCCTTATCCAAACCAAAAATTACTCGTAGTGGGAGCAATCCCTAATATACTAATGCTTTATATAATTTCAGGACATAACCTGATCTGTATCTGTGTTCGATAAAAATATATGCAAACACAGTAAAAAAAAATTGATATTTACAAGGCATGGTAAATTTAACTAAAAATTTTTTTTATCAAGTTTTGGTTTTTTATGTAAAATTAAACATAAAATTTGACTATATAATTTTAAAACTATAGAATATTACACAAGTTAACAAATTTAACACCAAGGAAGGTGATTAATGTGGCCAAAAAAGTACCATTGGTAATACAAATGGAAGCTCTTGAATGCGGTGCGGCATGTCTATGCATGATCGCAAACCATTATGGAAAGTGGGTAAAATTGCCACAGGTGAGAAAGGATTGTGGTGTTTCACGCGATGGTAGTGTAGCTAAAAATATTTTGGCAGCTGGCAGAGATTATGGTTTTGAAGCAGCCGGATATCGTTTAGAGCCAAGCGACCTTACAGATATCCAGATGCCGGCTATTATTCATTGGAATTTTAACCATTTTGTTGTTCTTACAAAAATCGATTTTAAGAAAAAAAAAGCTTATATAAACGACCCTGCCAGGGGACGTGTGGTTATGCCGTTCGAAGAATTCGATAATGCCTTTACTGGAATTTTACTTTCGTTTAAGCCAACTGAAAAATTCAAGCCCGAAGGTGAACCTACGAGTATATTTTTGTTTGCAAAAAAACGTTTGAAAGGCTCTGCTTTTCCGTTTATTTTAATGGTGATTTTAAGCATAATTGTAACGGTAATTGCGATTGTAAATCCAGTTTTTGATAAAATTTTTATTGATAGAATTTTATCCGGTAATGAGCCTAATTGGTTAACTCCATTTTTAGGCATAGTAATGCTTGTAATAATTTTAAATATTTTAGTTGAAATAATAAAAACAATTTATTGGATGAAAATAGAAGGTAAATTCGCAATTGTCTCTAGCTCGGAATTTATGTGGCATTGTTTGCGTTTGCCTTTAGAATTTTTTTCGCAAAGATATATTGGTGACATAGTTGAAAGACAGGAAGCAACAGGAAAAATTACACTTGTTTTGATAAAAAAAATCGCTCCTATAGCTATTGATACAATTTCACTAATATTTTATTTTTTTATAATGATAAATTTTAGTTGGAAATTAACAATTATTGGTTTAAGCGCAACGATTTTGAATATGATACTTGTAAATTATACTTCTAAAAAAATGGCTGAAATTCAAAAAGCATCTATGCCGAATAGCGGGAAATTAATGAGTGTTACTTATTCAGCAATCGAAATGATCGAAACTATTAAATCTACCGGTGCAGAAAATGGTTTTTTCGAACGTTGGGCTGGATTTTATGCAAAACAAAATAATTCCCAAATTAGTACAATGAATTTAGTGCAATATATAGGAGCAATCCCTAGCATAATTCATGAAATTGCTAAAATAATTCTGATTCTTTCGGGTGTTTATATGATTATGCAAGGACATTTTACAATCGGTGGTTTAATGGCATTTCAAGGATTTTTAGGTGGATTTTTACATCCAATCGATAATTTTATTGATGTTTATCAAAGTTTTTTAGGAATAAAAAACGAAATGGAACGTGTAGAAGATGTATTTGATTATCCTAATGATCGAGCAATTAATTTTAATAAAAAAGATAATCCAAAACAATTAAGTAGTGAAATTCTAACAGGAAAATTAGAACTTAAAAATATAACTTTTGGTTATAGCCGTTTAGCTGAGCCACTTATAAAAGATTTTTCATTTACTTTAGAACCCGGTAAATGGGTTGCGCTTGTCGGCGGAAGCGGAAGCGGAAAATCTACGATTTCAAAATTAATAATGGGGCTTTACCGGCCATGGTCAGGCGAGATACTTTTCGATGGCAAAACTCGGGATGAAATTGGATATTATAAATTCCATGATTCGGTTTCCATGGTTGACCAAGAAAAAATTTTATTTAATGACAGTATTAAAAATAACATTAAAATGTGGGACAACTCTATAGAAGATTTTTCAGTAAATTTAGCTACACGTAATGCGAATATTCATAAAACTATTATTACAAGAAAAGACGGATATAACCATGTAATTCAAGAAGGCGGCAAAGATTTTTCCGGAGGCCAATGCCAAAGAATGGAAATTGCTCGTGCTTTAGTTACGGAACCGGTTTTAGTTATTTTGGATGAAGCAACATCGGCTTTGGATGCCGAAACTGAAGAAATCGTTGTAAAAAATATAAGAAATTTAGGCTGTTCATGCGTTGTAGTAGCACACAGGCTTTCTACTATCCGAGACTGCGATGAAATCATAGTGTTTGATAACGGGAAAGTTGCAGAAAGAGGCACGCATCTTGAACTCAAAGAAAAGCAAGGTGCTTATAGCAAATTAATAACTAACGAATAAAAAAAGTAGGTGATAATTTTGAATATTTTTAATTCTAAACAAGATATTCGAAAAGAACGTGACGAAGAAATGTATTCAGATGCTTTTGATGATTTGCTTTCGATTTTAGGTATTTCTGGTCCTAAAATGGTTTATGAAGCCAAGGGGGCTATTGCCAGTATTTTAAAGTTTTTAGGCAAAAAAGTTCCTGAAATTCAAGAAGATATTACAGATATAAATACTCAACTTGAATATTTATTAAGACCATCAAATACTATGAAACGCCGAATTGAATTGCTCGGAAACTGGTGGAAAGACGGCATGGGATGTTTGTTGGCTAGCAAAAAAAGTGGTGAAATTGTAGCAATTTTCCCAAAAAAATTTAGAGGTTATGAATATAAAAATAACAATGGCAAGATGATAAAAATAGATAAAAATAATGCTTCTGAATTTAATATAGATGCCTTTTGTTTTTATAAATCTTTTCCTCTTGATTCACTAAAAATTAAAGATTTATTAATTTTTATGGTAAATTGTATTTCTAAAATTGATATAGTTTTTATAATTGGAATTTATACTTTAATGCAGCTTTTAGGAATGATAACCCCATATTTAACAAAAATTATTTATGATATTTTAATTCCATCAGGTGTTTACAATTTAATCGTCCCGATAGCCGGAACGTTATTAGGGCTTACGTTAGGAACATCGCTTATAAGAATCACTCAAAATGTAATCAAAACACGAATTCAAGGTAAATTGAGTTTATCTGTTAATAGTGCAATTATGATGAGACTTTTTAGCCTTCCTGCAACATTTTTTAAAAAATATTCTTCAGGTGAGCTCGCTAGCCGTGTTGGATATGTGGCCACACTTTGCCAAATAATTTCAGATACTGTGCTTTCTACAATTTTAACTGCTTTTTTTTCATTAGCTTATATCTTTCAAATGGGTCAACAAGCGCCGACAATGATAATGCCAGGGATCTTTCTTTTAATGATTTCAATTGTTTTTTCTATTTTTATAACTTTTGCTAGACAAAATTTAAATGAAAAAAGAATCAACTTATCGCCAAAACTTCAATCGCTTGTTTATTCATTTTTTGGCGGAATCCAAAAAATTAAAATTACTGGTGCCGAAAAAAGAGTTTTTGCTAAATGGGCAAAAAATTATTCTGAAATAGAATCTTTAAACTATTCTCCACCGATGTTTCTTAAAATTTCTGGTGTTATAAATACAGCAATTGCAGCGTTTGGATCAATAATGCTTTACTGGATAGCAACTAAAAGTAAAGTTTCTATCGCTAATTATATGGCTTTTAATATCTCGTATGCAGCAGTCAGCGGTGCTGTGATGTCACTTAGCGATGCGGCTTTGCAAATCGCAGGATTAAGACCGATTTTAAAGTTGATTGAGCCGTTTATGAAAGCCAAACCTGAAAATAGTTCAGAAGGCCAAATTGTAACTTCGTTATCAGGGGATATCGAAATTAACAATGTTACTTTTAGATATAACGAGGAATCAGAATATATTTTAAAAAATTTAAGTTTAAAAATAAAAAAAGGTGATTATATTGCAATTGTTGGCAAAACCGGTTGTGGCAAATCTACTTTACTAAGATTATTATTAGGATTCGAAAAACCTGAAAAAGGCGCAATTTATTATAATAGCCGTGATATTAACAGTTTAGACATGGGAAGTTTAAGGCAAAAAATAGGCGTTGTAATGCAAAATGGTTCAATATTTTCTGGTGATATATTTTCAAATATTATCGTTACGTCGCCTTGGAAAACAATGGAAGATGCCCAAAAAGCAGCACAAATGACCGGATTAGCAGAAGACATAAAAAAAATGCCAATGGGTATGCACACATTAATTGTTGAAGGTACTGGGGGAATTTCAGTTGGCCAAAAACAAAGACTCATGATAGCTAGATCGATAATAAGCAATCCACCTATTTTATATTTAGATGAAGCAACTTCAGCGCTTGATAATGTAACTCAAAGCCATGTAGCAGAAAATTTAGCAAAACTTAAATGTACAAGAGTTGTTATAGCGCATAGGTTATCTACAGTAAAAAGTTGCAATCAAATTATTGTATTAGACAAAGGCAGTATAGTCGAAAAAGGAAATTTTGAAGAACTTATGGCTAAGAAAGGCAAATTTTACGACTTAGCAATACGTCAAATTGCTTAAAGCTTTTTGGGCCTGTTCCTACTATTTGAAATGACAAAATTTCGAGTAATTTTTGGTTTGGATAAGGAAAATTTTTTCACAATACTAACGTAGGAAATGTCATAGACTATTTTAATCCCTTTTGATATCATAACTTAGTAGCCACAATAACGGCAATAAAATAATAAAATCATAAATATCAAAATTAATGATGATTATGATATTAAATTAAAGGAGACATTAACTATATGGTGTTAACAACTATTAAGTGTCCTCACTGCGGAAGCGAAGATATATTCAAGAATGGACATAATAAAACAGGAAAACAGGTTTATAATTGCAAAAACCAA
>JAIRZH010000038.1 GCA_031267335.1 Oscillospiraceae bacterium
CGGATAAATTTAGCTCGTTTTCGCTCTTTTTTTTGATTTTCACTTTATCTAAATTTGTTTATTTCCTTACGTACTTTAGCTGCCTTTAGGCGGTAACAAATCTTTCGTCTTCAGACGAAAGTGGTTTAATATTTATTAAAAGTTTATTTTATAGGCTTAAACGGTCGGCCGCCGCCGGCAAAAAATTTACTAAACATTTCACAAAATTCAAGTCTCATAACTTGAATTCCCACTAGTAACGCCTCTAGACAAATCACTACTATATTCCCCAAAATTATAACAATCGGGGCAAATTTTCCAAGCATATTGGCTATACTAAAAACTACCATCATCATCCCGGAATGTACAAACATAAAAACCGCTATTCGCACAAACGAAACCGTATTAGTAAAATAATTCAAAATTATTTCCAAAAGCTCAAAGCTACCGTTTAAAACATATTCCCCCCAATTTAACGAAGAACTTTTTTTTTCAAACATATCTTTAAAAAACATCAATAAAAGTGGTACGATTAAATTCGTAATTAAAAAAAATATTCCAAAAATGCCTGATTTTAAAAAAACTAAATCTAATAAAGAAAAAATTAAAGATAAATAAAATATTAGTCCAGATATACCGCTCCGTGAAAACATTGCTTCAAATGCTCGTTTTCTTTTTATCGATGAAAATACATTAATTATCATTGATATTGAAATTAAAATTACGCCAAAAAAAATTGCCAAAAAAATTACTGTTATTGTTGAATCTTCAATTGCAATCGGCTTAAATTTCAATCCAAAAAAACTATATAATGGATTTATAATATTTTCAAAACCAAACACTGAATCAAAAATCATCCCGAAAACTATAGATGAAACTCCGCAAAGTGAAATCGCACCACCAAGCTTCATTTTTTTAAATTTGCTTGCTATGTATCCCATAATAGTCAAAATTAGTCCTTGGCCGGCGTCTGCAAACATAATTCCAAACAAAATTATATAAGTTATTGCAACAAATATCGTTGGGTCAATTTCACTATAACGCGGTAATCCGTACATTGTGACGAAAAATTCAAACGAAGAAAATATTTTTTTGTTTTTAAGTTTCGTCGGCGGATTAAATTCTAAAATTTCATTCCCTGATTCCAACGAAAATTCAACCCTCGAAATATGATCAAGTTTATTAATTAAATTTTGAGTTTCGTTTGCTGGAATCCATCCAGATAAAATAAAATTATCTTTATAACTAGATGCCAAAAGTTTGATTTGATAAAATTTATTAAATTGTTCCAAACGTGCAAATACTTCTGAACAATATTTTTCTTGATGTTCCCAAAATCTATTTAATTTTTCATTTAACTCTTTTATTTTTTGTTCAATTAAACTACATCTGAATTTAAGTTTTTTTATTTCTTCTGAAATTTTTCCGCCAGAATTCGGTATTTCTATATTTTTAAATCCAATATTAGAAAGAATTTCTAATCCTTCTTGAAAAATCGATTTTGCAATAAACACTATGCAATAAAAAAATTCACCTAATTCGCTTAATTTGATTATAGCTAAATTATCATTTATATTTTCATTTTTTTCAAAATCTTTCTTTAAAATTTTGCCAAATTTAATTTCGACATATTTGCAACTAAACAGTTCACTAAGGCTTGCATCTAATCCTTTTTCATAATGTTCAAAATTCGAAATTAAATTCTGGCAACGTTTTAAATCCGTTTTAAGTATATTAATTTTATTAAATATTTTTTCTGTTTTTTCGAAAAAAAATGAAATATATTTAACAATTTGTCTTCGATTTAAATTCGAAATATCTAAAGAATTTTTCTTTAATTTTTTGCCTATTTTTTTGCAAGATTCTTTAAGATTATTAATTAATGGCTCTATCTTGTTTTCTTCCTCGATAAGCGAAAAATTTTCCATATTTTTAAAAATTTTAAAGGCGTTATCTGGTTCAAATATCCCAGATTCTCCCAAAATTGATACAACAGAATCAAGCTCTTCGACAGTGCCTATAATATTGACAAGTTTCATTTCTACAATTGCCATATAAACCTACTATATTATTAATAAAGACTGAATTTTTTGATGCTCCAAACCATATCTAACACCTTCGATTATATTAACAATATTTAAAATTTCGATTTCTTTTAAAAATATATATGAAATAGTTACTATCGAAGGTGATAAAGAATATTTTATTTTGTGCCGAGCCCATTTATATTTTATTAATCTTGGAATTGTATCAAAATTTTCCATATTTTGTGGCTTAAAATATTTTAAAAAACGTGATCTTTTAAATATTTCTTTAAATTCTAAATTTTGTGGCATATTCACAAATTTATTTATATTAATATTTCCCATAAGGAAAAGAAATTTTTTAGCTTCTTTTGGCTCAATGTTATAAAATTTACTTAAACGAAAAATTCTAGAAAAATTCAAAAAATCAATATATTCTTTGTAAAATTCTTCTATCTCTCGTTTAGCACTTTTGTTTAAATTAGAAGCAACATTAAAAATTTCTTTAAAAAGATAAATATAAAGTCTAGTTTCCATTATATTAATATCTAATTCAATAATATCATCTTTTTTAGCACCTATAAATTTGCTTATAATATTTAAAAAATCTTTTGGATCTTTAATTTTTTTTAAATTTTCAAAATCAATACTTGTATGTTTTTTTAAAAATTTAGAATTAAAAAAAATATAATTTTCTGTATTTTTAGCAAATAAAAATATTAAAAATCGCGAAAGCTGAGCGACTTCTAATTTTGTCATTATATATTTAAAAAGTTTTTCTCCAAGGGCAAGGTCATATTTTGCCAAAATATCAAATTCGTCAAAAAGTTCCTCGCGAAGTGCCGATTCGAGTATTGCTCTGTGAACCTCTTTTTCTTCTAAAAAACCAATAATATAAGAATATGATTTCAAATTTTTAAGAATTTGAGCAATTTGGACAACACTAGAACACGACAAAAGTTTCTCATAATCTTTAGCACGTAAACGGCCGGCATCCATAGCACGGGCTTTAACCAACATAGCATTACTTGAAAAAAACATTAATAAACCTAAATTTTTAATATTTGATCTACTATAATTTTAACCCAGTCTTCTTTATTTTCGTTATAAGCCTTTTCGATTTTTTCTAAAACTTCTTCACATTTATTTTCCATATCAGAAATTCTACTTTCGGATTTAACTTTTTCAATTTTTTCTATAACTTTAATATTAGTACGAGCTTTATCGAGATATTCTTTTCTTCTGTTTTCTAATAATTCACGTACATGTTCAACAGAACTAGTTCGCAAGAACTCAGAACTATCGAGTGCTTCTCCAATGCGTTTATCGGCGTCTAAAATCTTTTTGATCATATCTTTCATAAAATAACCTTAATAATATTTTAAAATTGTATTTACAGATTTAGCAAAACAAGTTTTTAATTTTCGCTATCCGAAATTGCACTTTCGATTAAACCTTCAAAAGCACTAGCGGAAACTGCACCGCTTTGCCTAGAGATTTCTTTTCCATCTGAAAAAATTATAAATGTAGGCACCGACATTATCCCGAAATTTTCAGATATTTTTTTCAATTCATCTATATCGGTTTTAAAAATCTTCACTTTGCCTTCAAACTTTCGTGATGTTTCCTCGAGTATTGGCATCATTGATTTACAAGGCCCACACCAGACAGCGAAAAAATCTACAACAACAATACCTTTCGAATTTGTTACTTTTTTTTCAAAATCGTTCTCTTTTAAAATTTCTATCATTTTTTAAACTCCTTTATTTAATTGTGTTAATGATACACGGCTTTTTTAATTATTTTCTCCCATAATGGAGACATTAATCTTAGTCTATCGATTATTGATTTTAGAACGCTAATTATATAATCGATTTCTTTTTCTGTATTTTCTTCCGAAAGAGTTATCCTAAGTGAACCATGCGCGATTTCATGCGGCAAACCTATTGCCAATAAAACATGGCTAGCTTCAAGAGATTTTGAAGTGCACGCAGAGCCGGATGAAGCGCAAATTCCGTGCATATTTAAATCCAAAATCATAGATTCCCCTTCTACGCCCTCAAAACAAAAACTTGCGCTACCAGGCAGACGTTTTTCCGGATGCCCTGTAAGCCGTGTATTATCAAATTTTAAAATATTTTCCATTAACCTATTGCGTAATTTTAAAATCTTATTAGTGTTAATTTTTAAATTATTAGTAGCTATTTTTAATGCTTTTGCCATACCAAATATTCCTGCTACGTTTTCGGTGCCTGCTCTCATACTATTTTCTTGTGCTCCACCTTCAATAAACACAGGTAAATTTATACCTTTTTTAATGAAAAGAGCGCCAACGCCTTTAGGACCACGAAATTTATGAGCAGAAAGCGAAAGCATATCAATTCCAAGTTCTTTGACATCAACTTTTATATGCCCAACGGCTTGAACTGCATCGGTATGAAATAAAACACCTTTTTCACGGCAAACTTTTGCGATTTTTGCAATAGGCTCGATAGTTCCAATTTCATTATTAGCCATCATGATTGAAACAATTGAAGTTTTATTATTTATTGCCGCAATAACACTTTCAGTAGAAACTAAACCAAAATTATCAACGCCAACATACGATGCAGAAAAACCTTTTTTTACAAGCGATTGAACAGTGTGTAGTACAGCATGATGCTCAATAGCTGAAGTAACGATATGATTTTTATTTGGCGTTAAAAGCACACCAGATTTTAATGCCCAATTATCAGATTCACTTCCGCCGGAAGTAAAAAAAATCTCATTTTCTTCGGCGTTGATACATTCGGCTATATCTTTACGAGCCTGTTTTATTGTCAACGCTGCTTCTCTACCGAGACTATAAATGCTTGAAGCATTTCCGTAATTTTCTTTGAGATACGGCACCATTGCATCAAAAACTTCATTATGCATTCTTGTAGTTGCTGAATTATCCGCATAAATTATTATTTTTTTGTTCATAAGTTTTCTCCAGAAATTATTATTAAAATTTTAAAATATATGAATTAATAACTTGTTCTTATTAAACTTGCAAACACAACTTTTTGGTTTGCTAAGAGCAAATTTTAATCGCATTGTATCAGATAAATTATTACTTTTCTAGGGCCTGTTCCCATTACTCGAAATTTTGTCATTTCAAATAGTGGGAACAGGCCCTAATTCTAATTTCGATCTCGGAGTTTGAATTCGAATGAGTATATACTAGATAGAATTTATGAAAAAGCAATTTTAAAACGTTTAAAAACATTAGAAAAAGTACTGCGTGATTTACAAACAAATAACGATGTTTCGGCTAAAAATATCCAGAATCTTTTAAATTCTTAAGAGCTTTTCTGATATCTCCGAAGCAGCAAATATTTAACTAAAATTTTTAAAATTCTGTATTGCTCGTCAGTTGAAATACGTCAGCATCGACTTTGCTCACTCTTTAAATTTTTAAAATTTTATTATAAAATTTGAACTGTTTAAAATATCAAACAGGCTCTAATGTTTTTTCTCTTTCTACCAACAGTAAAGTAAAAAGTAGAAAATAGAGAAACAAAATATTGACTATTTTTCTATCAAAATAAATATAGTATAAATTACGAAGAAAAATTAATGTTTTTTTATAGAGATAAAAATAGGGAGATTTATAAAATTTATGTTATTAAAGAAAATTTATAAAATTGCTTTACCTTTTTTGCTATTCGGTCAAACGGCTTTTACATTAATGGGTTTAGAATGTATTAAAGAAACAGCAGGCAACTATCATCTTCAAAAAATCGAACCCGAAGAAGTAAAAAAAGAACAAAAATTTTTCAAAATAATATCGCGAACTGAATATATCGAACGTTGGGGACTTTTAGACAATACAAAAAAAGAAAATCTAAATGATCATTTATTAAACACATCCAGAATTGCGCACACACTGGCGATAATTAAAAACAAAATATTTGGGGGCAGTGTAAACGCCGACAAAGCAGCCGTCATTGCGATGCATCACGATACTTTAGAAGTATTTACTGATGATATGCCGACTCCTATAAAATATAGTTCCATTGAAATGAAAATGCTTTATAGCAAAATGGAAGATAATTTTGCGGACGAACTTTTAAAAACATTGCCCGAAGAACTCAGAGAAGAATACAAATCTATTTTTAAACAAAGTGAAAGCGAAAAAGAAATCCAAATGCTAGTAAAAGCTGCTGACACATTAGATGCCATAATTAAGTGTGCGAAAGAAAAAAACCGTGGAAATAAAGATTTTGAAACTGCAGAAAAAGAAATATGTACGAGACTCATGGGGTTTGAAGACCCTGCGGTAAAATATTTTATTAAACATTTTTTACCGGCTTTCGGTTTTGAAATTGTTGAAATTAAGCCCACGGCCTGATTGTAATTCATTAATTGAAAAAGTTAAAAATCAGAACAAACTGATTTATCAAAAATTTGTTTATTTCTGAAAATTTGACATTTTTGAATTTTAAATATTAGAATCAAACTCTAGGAAGCACAGGAAATTATTATTAAAAATTTGAGGAGAGTGATTTGGGTGGAATATATTTTGCAAACCGAAAATCTTACCAAGAGCTATTCGGGTAAGAGTGTTATCAATAAGGTAAATTTGGAAGTCCCTAAGGGAGCTGTTTATGGTTTGATAGGCAAAAATGGCTCCGGAAAAACCACCACAATGCGCATGATAACCGGATTAGCTACGCCGACTTCTGGGAATATTAGATTTTTTGAGGATTCGTATCGAGGCAAACATAGGTCTAAAATCAGCGCTGTAATTGAATATCCTTCGTTTTATCCATCTATGAATGCGAAGCAAAATATGCAAGCACAAAGTTTGGCTTTAGGAATCAAAAATAATAAATCTATTGGTGAATTGCTAGAGTTAGTTGGATTAACTGGTACAGCGGGGAAAAAAGTCAAAAATTTTTCGCTCGGCATGAAACAACGCCTTGCTATTTCCATGGCACTTATCGGTGAGCCTGATTTTTTATTTCTTGATGAACCGATTAATGGTCTTGATCCAAGTGGAATAAAAGAAATAAGACACTTGATTATAAATTTAAATCAAGAAAAAAACGTTACAATTATGATTTCTAGCCATATTCTTGGCGAACTTGAAAAAATCGCTACACATTATGGTGTTTTGAAGGAAGGCGAATTAATTGAACAATTCAGTTCGGAAGAAATAAAATCCAGAATAAAATCATGTATTAAAGTAAGGGTTAATGATGCTAGCCGCGCACTTGAGGTTATTGTTCAAAATTTAAATATCCAAGATTACAAACTGGAAGAAAAAGAAATTATTATTTATGATGAATCCGCTGATAGCAGAACGATAAATTCTGAGTTAGTTAAAAATGATATTGTTGTTGAATCTATCGCTGCGGAAAATGGCGATTATGAAGATTATTTTATAAAATTAATGGGAGGAAATTAGAATGTTAAAATTATTAGCTTCTGATTTTTATAAGCTTTTTTCTCGAAAGTCTTTTTATATTTGCGCTTTAATCGGGATGTTTATCGCAGTTATAAATGTTTTAACTTTAAGTTATCAAATGGGTTCACAATATGGTATTCCTGATTTAGACTTAAAAATGCTCGGTTATAATGCTATGTTAGTTATAACTTCCGGGGCTGCTGCAATTGGGTTAGTAACTACTATATTTTCTTCGATTTTTGTATCAACAGAATTTTCTACTGGAATGGTCCGAACAGTTTTGCTACGTGGCGCTAATCGATTTGCTTTTTATTTCTCAAAATTAATTGTTATTATTTCGGTTCCAATTATTTTTACAATACTTTCTTGTGGAGCGTCTTTTGCAGCGGGTTGTTATTTATGGGGTATGGGAGAGCCTACGCAAACAATATTAATCGGTATCGCGAAATCACTAGGAATGTTTTTAATGGTGCAAGCGGCACTGCATTCAATTTACGTTATGATTGCTTTTTTAACACGTTCTACAGGCACTACGGTTTCTGTTAATTTGGCTGTTTTTTTCCCGCTTATACCAACGATGTTAATTTGGCTTGTGGAATTTGTTCTTTCTAAATGGTTTGATTTGCACAAAAACATCGGAGAATACTGGATTGGAAATTATTCAAGTGTTTTTGAACAAACATTTTTTTCAAAAGATTATGTTATAAAGATTTTAGCAGTTTCAACATCATATTTTGTGGTTTCAACGCTGATAGGGTGTTTTACTTTTTGGAAACGTGACATAAAATAAATTATTTAAATTTCATATTAATTTAGCCATTTTATAGGATTTTAATAATACTTGTGACATGCTTTGAAATAGACTTATTTTAAAATTGATTCTTTCTTTGTTTTGCAAAAAATTTTTAGAGTCTGTTTGATATTTCTTAAGCAGTGCAAATTTTATGATAAAATTTTTAAAATTCGAAGTATGCGGAAAGCAAATACTGATGTATTTAACTAACGAGCAATGTAGAATTTTGAAAATTTTTAATTAAATACGGCCGCTTCAAAAATATTAAACGGACTCTATAATATCGTACTAATCAACGTTAGTTTACTATGAATTGTAGATGTTTAATTTTAAGGATCAAAAAATCTTCTATTAATTCCCATTGTATATTTGTTAAATCTTTTTCATATTTCATAAAATCAAACCTATATAATAATTTTACAGTATTATAACATAAAAATATCATGAAAATTTTGTTAAAGACAGATTCTTAAAGTTATTTTATTTTGTTTGTTTTTGTCATTCGGTTATTATTTTAATTCTGGATAAAGTATTTCTGGGAGTGTTTCCAAAATAATTATAATATGATACATTTCAAACCAAGGTGTTTGAAATGTATAAATGTAAAAAATGCAGTAGCCAAAATTATGTAAAAGCAGGATTTGTCAAAAGCGAACAACGATATAAATGTAAAAATTGTGGCTGCC
>JAIRZH010000011.1 GCA_031267335.1 Oscillospiraceae bacterium
CTTTTCTAAAGAAATGGGTACAAAGAGTAAGGCTTTGAATAAGAACTTAAGCTTACCTAAAAGTGGCAAACATAAAATTAGTTACTTTTTAGGAGTACCCGTTTGCTCGGGTGTCAGTCAAGCAGCATCTAAAGTTCTTAGCATGCTATACTTTAGAAATATCAAACAAATTTTTAGGTCCTGTCTAAGAGCCTGTTTAATATTTTTAAGTAGCGTAAATTTTATGATAAAATTTTTAAAATTCTGCATTGCTAAAAAATATTAGACAAACTTTTACAAAAAATTATCTTTTAGCATTTTTAGTGTTTTAAAATTTCGAATACG
This sequence comes from Oscillospiraceae bacterium, assembly GCA_031267335.1. Classification (GTDB taxonomy): domain Bacteria; phylum Bacillota; class Clostridia; order Oscillospirales; family Acutalibacteraceae; genus Improbicoccus. Next base: position 325 of record JAIRZH010000011.1, read on the forward strand.
CTCTAGTATTTCTGTTGTCTTTTGGTAAAATAATTTAAAATTTTTTTCTTTGATAATATATTTTATAGTAAATAATTTCTCGGCATTAAAAAATATATTAAGTCTAGGGATAAAACTAGAAATTTTATTATATTTGTTTTTCGATTTTAAGAAATAAATTAAAAATTCGAATGCTAAAATGTACTCTTTTAATTTTTGTTCATCTGTAATGTTAGATAAGCTATTTTTATGTTTTGTATAAAAATACAATGCCGAATTTATTACAGAAACTCTTCGAGCGGCATGAAAAATTTGCACCATAACAATTTTATCTTCAAAACACATATTCGGAATTTCAATGTTTTCAAATAATTTTTTTTTAAAAAGTTTATTACAAAGAAAAGACTTCATAAAAATGTCTTGAAATAAAATTTTGATTATTTTTTTAATATTGTATATTCCAGTTCTTGCATGAAAAAAATTTATCAAATTAAATCTTAAATTCGGGAAATACATCCAATAATTGCATACACAAACATCAGAATTTTTTATTTTTATACCCTTATAGAGATTTTCTAGAAAATTAGGCGCTACACGATCATCACTATCAACAAAAGCTATATAGGTTCCTTTTGCAATTTTTATAGCTATATTTCGTGCACGTGAAACACCGAAATGAGGAATCTTAATATATCTAAAATTTGTATTAATAGAACAAAAATGTTTAATTATTTTTAACGAAAAATCTTTAGAACCGTCATCTATAATTATGACTTCAAAATCTTTAAACGTTTGAGCAGAAAGCGATCTAAGCGCTCTGGAAATAAATTTTTCGCTGTTGTATACTGGCATAATAACACTTATTTTGTAATTCATATATTTACAATCGCATATTAATAAACTAAAAATCAAGATAAAATTTCAAAATTTTTGGATTGAGGAAAATGAACGGTAAAATCAAAAAAATTACTATAAGCTTAATTATCCCTGTTTATAACGTTCAAGATTATCTAGAACGTTCTTTGAATTCTGTAGAAAAACAAACTTTTAAAGATTTCGAAGCAATAATTGTCAATGATGGTTCAACTGATAATAGCCTTGAGATTATTAAGAAATTTGTTGCAAGAAATAAAAATTTCTTTTTGATAAATCAAGAAAACAAAGGTTTATCGGAAGCACGAAATGCAGGAATAGAAAAAAGTTCAGGAAATTATATAGCTTTTTTAGATAGTGATGATTTTTTAGAACCAAATTATCTCAAAGTTTTTTATTCGACAGCGCTTAAGACTGGCGCAGATATCGTTTGTTGCAATTTTTATTTTTACTATACAAAAACCAAACTTCGTTTTCCATGCCCTTTAACAAGCATACCGGGCGTTTATTCTGGTGAAGAGGCATTTAAAAAAATAGTTTTATGTATGGGCACATTTATGTTTGCTTGGAACAAATTTTTTAAACGTGAATTATTTTTTAAGTATAAAATCAAATTTTATGGTATTAACTTTGAAGATTGCGTAACATCGCCATGTTTGTTTTTCTATGCGCAAAAAGTAGCATTTATAACTGATATTCTTTATAACTATGTTATGCGAAAAACAAGTATTGTACACAATATGGATGCTACCAAAATCAATGATTTCGTTAGAGCAATAGGCGCTAACCGAAATTTTTATGAAAAAAAAGGAATATACAAAAAATATCGTAGAAGATTAAAAACACATTCTTTAGTGACTAATTTTATTGTTTTTTATGATTTATTCGTTATGCATTTAAAATGCGCGAATTTTAATAGATTTTTTAAGAATGTTCATGCAGCAACAAAATCTTTGAATTATTTTGTTTCAGATCATTACCAGCCGGTGAATAAGTTTCTTCCTGATTTGATGTATCCTGTAAAAAATCCAAAAGATTAAAAGTTTCGTCCGATATTTTCGAAGCGGCGCATATTTAATTTTGAATTGCTCATCAATTAAATATGCCATTATTTGTTTTTTTGCATGTTTTTAAATTTTAAAAATTTTATCATAGAATATTCGCATCACTTAGAACATTGAGCAAGCTTTAAAATTTAATTTAATGGGGTGTTTTTAAGATAAATTTTAAATTTTTAGCTACAAAAATTCTACCTTTAATAATTTCACTGTCGATATTGCTATATTTTTGTATATCTGAAAATAATTTTGGTCAACTTATAAGAATTTTTCCAAAATTAAATTTAGTTTATTTTGTTTTAGCTTTAATAGCAATGATCATTTATTGGTTATGTGATTCAGTTGTACTTTTTAGAATTTTCCGTGACAAATTAATTTCATTTACTAATTTTTTTCGGATAACAATGCTTGGTCAGTTTTATAATTCGATAACGCCGTTTAATTCAGGCGGTCAGCCGGCTCAAGTTATGTATTTAACAAAATTCAAAATACAAGCCGGTGAAGCAATTTCTAAACTTGCTCAGAAAATTTTTGTTTACCAAATTTGCTCAACTACGGTTTCATCATTGTCTATTATGTTTTTTTCTAATCAATTTAAAAATAAATTTTCTGGTTTTACGTTTCTTACTATTTTGGGTTTAGCATTTCAATGTTCAGGGATTTTTTTAATAGTTTTATTTTATTTAAATAAAAAAAAATTAATGAATTTATCCTTAAAGTTAGGAAATTTACTTTATAAAATGCATATAATAAAAAATACTAAGTTATTTAACCAAAAAATTGAAAAACACATGGAATTTTTGCAAGACGAAAATTTCTCATTTGATTTTGATATTTGGATGTTTATTTATTCTTTTGTTCAAAATATAGCATTTTATTCTGTCCCGTTTTTTATTGCTAAATCTTTCGGACTCTCGAGTTTCCCGGTTTTTAGTATGATTGCCGCTCAAATATTTATAACTTTGATTTCTTCAGCTAATCCACTGCCAGGTGCAGCAGGAACCACCGAAGGAAGCTTTTTATTAATATTGAGTGATTTTTTCGTCGGTCACGAAATAGCTCCTGCTATGATTTTATGCCGTCTGATTAGTTATTATCTTAATATAGCTGTGGGATCTATTGTAGTTTTTTTAAAAAAATCTTCAAATATATAATCTCTTAAAACTTGTCTAATATTTGTTAAGCAACGCAGATTTTATGATAAAATTTTAAAAATTTAAAGCGTGTAGAAAGCAAATATTGACGTATTTAAAACAATATAAAATTTTAAAATTTTAATTAAATACATGTTACTTTTAAAAATATCAGACAGGCTCTTAGCTATGCGAATTGATTAATTTCAAAAATCAATTTTTAAGGAGGCCTATCGAACTTTTAATGAAATTATTAAATCAAAGTCTTTTTTGTAATCTAAACTGTACATACCTTTTATTTTAATTTATTTATAAACCTTTTTCAAATAGCATAGCCTCTATAATATACATATACAAACATAAAAAATCGATAAAAATATTAAAAATGGTGCCCTATGAACTATAGGGCCTATTCCCACTATTTGAAATGACAAAATTTCGAATAATTTTTGGTTTGGATAAGGAAAATTTTTTTACAATACTAACGTATTGTAAAAAAATTAACGTAGCACAAATCAAAAAGTACTGAAATATGGTCGTTAAACAGTAGTGGGAACAGGCCCTAGTTTCTACCTATTGCTCGCTCTGGTTATTCTTAAAAGTTTGACAAGCTTTTTAATTAATATTACCATAAAAATAGAAAGCTTATTTTAGTGTAAATTTAGCTGCAACATTTCGAAAAAAAAGGGGAGGCATCGAGAGACATTGCCTAAATTTAATTCAGAAAAATCTGAAAATTTAAAAAAGAACTTTTCAAAAACTCTTGCTGCAAGTTTAGCAATTTTAAACTTATTTGC
>JAIRZH010000017.1 GCA_031267335.1 Oscillospiraceae bacterium
CTTCAACGTTTATAAAATTTTGCATTATGTGAGTTAAAGATAAAATAGCTAAACTTATAGCAAGAGTTTTTGAAAGAAATTTCTTAACTTCTTTAAATAAATTCTGAATTTCTAAAAATGCTTTCTGCTTTAGGTTTATATTTACCGAATCGGAGAGCATTTCTTTAATAATTTTTTTAATATTTTCTGTTAAAATAATTTTATATTGACCTCTAATAATTTTTTCGAAACTTATTATAGAATTATACTCAAATTATTTAATTATGGAAACAAAGTAGAAAATTCGTAGCGAACTACGAAGTAATGTGCGATAAATAATTATAATTTATTTACATGGAATTTAGCATGAAGCATAGTCATATAATCAATCATCAAAAAAAAGAAAGCAAAGAACCACACAAGTTTCTCATATCTGATGGGTCAGTAAATTTGAGGCATATTATTATTATTATTTTCAATTGGTTTGTTTTTAAAGCTTTTATGAATTGCATCTCGATGCGACTATCACTTATCTGAGAAGTAAATTTTAACTTTCTATTTCTTGAGTTTTTTTGTAAAATTTTTTAAAAGTTTTTATGTTTCTTACTTCTGCATTTCCCAATTGATAATTCGATAGCTTCAAAAAAATATTATAATTGAAATTTTGGAGGGCAAAGTGAAAACAAAAAACTTTAAAATTATTTTAAATCTTGAACGTATTAAACCTATATTAGAATTTTTGGATAATCCCCAAAATAAATTTAAGATAATTCATGTCGCAGGTACGAACGGTAAAGGCTCGATTTGCCATATGATTTCATCGATTCTTAAAACATCTGGTGTAAAAACTGCGCTTTATACTTCGCCGCATCTTATTAATCAATATGAACGAATAAAAATTAATAATAAGCCAATCAGTGAATTTGATTTTTTATCAATTAGTAAAAAAATCTCAAAAATTTTAAATCAAAATAAAATGTTTTTAACTGAATTCGAATTAAAAACAGCAATTGCATTTTATTATTTTGCGAAAAATAAAGTAGAAATCGCAGTTGTTGAAACAGGGCTAGGAGGCCGATTTGACGCAACTAACATTTGCAAAAACAAAATAATTTGCGTGATAACTTCGATTTCTTTCGATCATACTGAATATTTAGGCAATACCCTTGAAGAAATAGCTTTAGAAAAAGCTGGTATTATTAAAAAAAATCGTCCTTTAGTTCTATACCCAAATCAAGAAAATTCCATCATTAAAATTATAACTCAAAAATGCAATGAATTAAATTGTGAATTAATAATTCCTGATAAAAATTTAATAATTGTAAAAGAAAACTTATTAAACGATAATAATACAATTTTTGAATACAAAAATTTAAAATTAGAGCTTCCGCTTTTAGGCGATCATCAAACTTGGAATTTATTAACAGCTTTAAATGTTATTGAAATTCTTAAAAAAACTAGAAAGATTTCTGATCAAGATATTCAGATAGGGTTAAAAAATATTTCACTCCACTCAAGATTTGAAGTTCTTAGTAGAAATCCATTTTTTATATTAGATGGCGCACACAATCCAGGCGGATCAATTATACTTTCCGAATGTTTAAAAAAATTTTTCTATAATAAAAACTTAATTGCTATTTTTGGAGTTATGAAAGATAAAGATATCGACGGAATTCTTAAACCGATTTATAAATATTTTAAAAAAATATTTACTACAGAAGTTAATAATTCTCGTGCGATGCGTTCGAATAAACTTTCGGAAATTGTAAGAAATTTTATACCAAATACCGTTTCTACCAAAAATGTTGCAGAAGCGATTGATTTTGTTTTTAAAGAGAAAAATTACGATGCATGCATAATTTTCGGATCATTATATTTAGCAAAAGAAATTTTTAATCATAAAAAATTCAAAATTTTGCCTTAATTTAAAAATTTTATCGTTAAATCTGTATTGCTTAGAAATATTAGGGCCTGTTCCCACTATTTGGAATGACAAAATTTCGAGTAATTTTTGGTTTGAACAAGGAAAATTTTTTCATAATACTGACGTATTGTGAAAAAATTTAACGTAGTACAAATCAAAAAGTAACGAAATATGGTCGTTAAACAGTAGTGGAAACAGGCCCTCAGATAGGCTCTAAGCATTAAAAGTTTTATTTTTAACGGATTTAATATTTGATTTTAAAAATGTATTAATTTATAATGTTAAAAAGCTTTATTGCTATAAAGGAGTTATTCAATAGAATAAGAATTATCTAAAAGGTCTCGATTTTAATGCTAAAGTTTGGGAGTTGCCAATTGTTAAGAAAAAGAACTAAAAATTTCGATATGACCAATGCAAAAAAATTATATAAAAACAAAAAAGTTTTTTTATCTAATTTAGCTAATAAAGAAAAAATTAAAAAAGCTTTACTTAAGGCTTTTTCAGTATTTTTAGTTTTTCAAATGCCGGTAATTAGTTTTAGTTTTAACAACAAAAAAATAGTACCGAAAAAGTTGTTGACAAAAACCAATCAAAGTAGTTCAAAATCTAATCTTCTTGCCGGTTTGGGTGGCTTGGCTGGCGGGAGCATAGTGACATATCTTTTTATGAACAAATCTAATAAAACAGAAGATGAAACCTTTTCAATTTTGTTGATAGAATTAATTTCTGGCGAAAATCAAAGCGCAGAAAAATTTGAACAGGCTAAAAGAATTGTTTCACAATCAGGTTTTAGCAATATTTCAAAAAATAATTTTTTAAATTTAATTAAATTAATCCAGGAAATTAAAGAAAAAAAATCAAATTTACAGATTGAAAATGAAAATAAAATCTTAGAACTTAATAAACAAATCCAAAAATTCGAAGAAGAAAAAACAAATCAAAAAGAATTTGTTGAATCTGATGAAATCAATAAGCTAAAACAAGAAGTCGAAAATTTAAAGATGCAAATCGATAAGCAAGAAAAGCTAAATGAACGACAAAAAGTTTTAGATGAGTTAGCAAAAAATCTAGAACAACAAAAAAAAGAATGTAACGATTTAGAAGAAAAGTTAAAACTACAAAGGAAAGAAGTTGATAATCAAGCTCAAACATTAGAAAAAAAAGAGCAAACGCTTAGTGAACAAGCTCAAACATTAGAAAAAAGAGAACAAATGCTCAATGAAAAAGAACAAAAATTATTAAAAGAAAAACAAAACTTAGAAGATCGAAATAAACAAATCCGAAAATTCGAAGAAGAAAAAACAAATCAAAAAGAATTTGTTGAATCTGATGAAATCAATAAGCTAAAACAAGAAGTCGAAAGTTTAAAGATGCAAATCGATAAGCAAGAAAAGCTAAATGAACAACAAAAAAACTTGAACATTATGGAAAAAGATCAAAACCAACGACAAAAAGATTTAGATGAGTTAGCAAAAAATCTAGAACAACGAAAAAAAGAATGTAACGATTTAGAAGAAAAGTTAAAACTGCAAAGGAAAGAAGTTGATAATCAAGCTCAAACATTAAAAAAAAGAGAACAAACGCTCAATGAAAAAGAACAAGAATTATTAAAAGAAAGACAACAATTTGAAGAATTAAAAAATCAAATCGATGAGCGAGACAAAACACTAATTCAATGGGAAGAAAAGTTAGAACAACAAAGTAAAGAATTAAAGGATCAAAAATTAAATTTTAATGCTAATGAAGGAAAGAAAGAATCAACTTTTCAGAAAAATAATGAAGATCTTGAAGAAATAAATCAATCTCAAAAAGAATTTCAAGATCTATTGAAAATTCTAAAGGAACTTGAAAAAAAATCAAATGAACAGCAAAAAAGGCTTAATTTTCAGGAAAGGGAACTAAAACAGCGACAAATAGAATTAGATGAGTTAGCGGAAAAATTAGAACAACAAGAAAAAAATATTAAGAATTCAAAAGCACAAATCGAACAGGAATATCAGGAAATAGAAAAAATAAATAAAAAATTATCGTTAGAAGTAGGAAATAAAGAAAAAATGGAAGTTTTAGAACAACAACGAAATAAAATATACGAAGAAGAATGTAGGGGTTTATTTAAAAGTTTTGAACAACAAGCAATAAAAGGAGGAACTAAAAATGAAATCGAAAATCTAAAACAACAAATTGAAAATTTAAAGATACGAAATATTGAGCAAGCAGAGAAATTTGATTTCGAAACCTTAACGTTAAAGAAAAATCAAGAATATTATATTCAACAAGTTAATGAATTAACAGAAGAAAACAAAAAATTCACGCAAGAAGATTCACATTTTCAGAACAAACTCTTAGAATTTAAAACTCAAACTCAAACACTTAATGAATTAAAACAAAAACAAAAAGAATCTAATATTGAAATCGAAAATCTCAAAACAATAAAAAAAGAAATAGAAGAACAATTCAAAAATCTAGAGACGCAAAATGAAGAACAAACAGAAGAGCTAAATCGACAAGCCAAAGAATTAAAGAATCAAATTCAGTGGATAGAATTAATTTTTGGTGTAATTCAAAATCCAGAACAGTCTAGATCTGAAAATGTTAAATTGAGTGTTTCGAAATTAAATTTAAATAAAGATTTAAAAGATAAATTGCTTAATGCGATTGAAATTATTAATAAAACTCTAGAAGAAAAAAAACTTTTAAATAAAACGATTTTAGATCTTAAGAATCAAAATCAAATCCAAAAAATTAATACGCAAAATAAAAATCAGGAAGATTCAATAAAACAACAGCAAAAAGAAACAAAAGAAAATCAGGAAGAAAGTGGTGAAGAAACAACAGAGGGAAAAATTTCAAAATTAAGCAGAGATATATCTTCTTTTGATGAAAAAAGTAAAGAACGAGTAGAAATAGAAACATTAATCCGCAATTATTGTTTAATGGTCAGAAGGTTTTTTGAAATAACCGGAGACCGTCATAAATTATTTGAAAAACTAGCACAGCAATACACAAAATGTGAAACACAAATGAAAAAAGAAGATTTTCAAAAATTAATCGAAAAAAATGGTTTGCAAAACTATAATCCAAAACAAACATTTATGGTAACTTTTAATGAAACATTGTCGTTTGCGGAAAAACAAAGTCGAACAAGTCTATTCTGGTGGATCGAAAAATTACAAGTACTTAATTTAGAAAGCTGTAATCCATATCAAGAATTTGCGGAACTTATGAAACAAGTAATGTTGCCGTTAGCACAAGAAATCAAAGAATATTATAACAGCGGCATGACATCAGAATTAAAATTTTTGAAGGAAAAAAAAGAAAAATTAGAAACATATATGTATAAATTGCAAAATGAATTTGGTGAAGCCTTAGAACAAAAGGCATTGCAAACTAATATATTAAATTCATTTTCGTGTCAAATGCCAAAAGATTTACGTTAATAACGATTTTCAATAAAATTCAATGGTTCTTTCGGGAAAAAGTCTATTATTTTTCATTAATTGCTTGCATATATTTATTTGAGGTGTTCATTAATGAACAAGCATCAAATAATCGAAATGCTCGAATACTCAGGCTTAGCTTATAGCAATTCATATAATAAATTCGATGATAAAAATATTTATTTTATTAATGATAAAATTACTGATGTACAATGTTATTTAAGAAAAAAGAGTCATACATTAACAATAGCTTTTAGGGGATCCGACTCTAAAAAAGATTGGTTAATGGACTTTAAATTTTGGCGGCAAGTTGTGCCATATGGAAATTTTAAATCTAAAATAAAAATGCATTCAGGATTTTTGAATGCTTATAAATCAAAAAGTGTTCGCCAAAAAATTTGGAGCTTTATAACTGATGATATTTCGAATATTTTTATTACCGGACATTCGTACGGAGCAGCATTAGCAATTGTTTGTGCCACTGATTTGGAGTATAATTTTAAAAATAAAGATTATGAAGTCATATTGTTTGGATGCCCAAGGGTAGGCAATAATGCTTTCAAGGAATCTTATAATAAAAGAATATTCAAAACAATAAGAATTGAAAATCAAAATGATATAGTGCCTAAAGTACCATTCAAATTTTTAGGTTATCGGCATGTTGGTGCAAAAATTCATATTGGCGAAAAAAAATTTTTAGGTTTTCCATCTTTTAAAGAACATAATATAACAAAATATTATTCAAATATATGGAATTTTATATGTTAGGGCTTGTTCACACTACTGTTTAACGATTATATTTCGGTATTTTTTTGATTTGCATGCGTTAAATTTTTTTCACAACACTGACGTAGTGTAAAAAAAATTAACATAGTACAAATCAAAAAGTACCTAAATATAGTCGTTAAACGGTAGTGGGAACAGATCCTAGAAGTAGTAAACAAAATACTCAAAAATTGGGGCATGACCAAAAATTGAAAGAAAACATTTATCATTACGTACATGGTGCAGTCGCTTAGTCAGAAAAGGTATAAGGTTTTCTAAATCTCATTTAATGCATAAAATTGTTGTAAGTTTAGTTATAAATTTTTGGTTTTTTTGGTGCGACTTGCCGTTTTCATTTATTTTACGGCACCACCTAATTTCTTGTCTAATCCTTCTAATTTTAATACAAAAACGCTTTTCCTCTGAGGTGTGTGCACTATGAAACTTTTTATTGAAAGGCTTTATTTTACTGATTTTTTCAGTCGCTTTTTTTTAATCATCTATAATTTTCATATTTTTACTTTAATAATAAGCGATTATATCATGTTTTCTTATTTTCGGACAGGTCTATATTATTTTGTTCTGATTACTATTCATGAATAAGACTATAGACTATTTTGAATTAGAATGATTATAATATTTAATTATGCCTTTTATTAAAAAAATACCTTTTTCACCTCCAGATATTGGTGAATGTGAAATAAATTCAGTTATTGAAGTTTTGCGATCAGGTTGGATAACAACAGGTTGCAAAACAAAATTATTCGAAAAGAAAATTGCTGATTATTGTGGGAATGCTGAATCAATTTGCATGAATTCAGCAACTGTCTGCTTAGAAATGGCATTGCGTATACTTAAAATCGGTCCCGGCGACGAAGTTATTACATGCGCTTATACTTATTCCGCGACTTGTAGTGTTATATGTCATGTCGGAGCAAAACCGGTTTTAATTGATGTCTCCAAAAATTCTTTTGAAATGGATTACGAAAAATTAGAAATTGCAATCAATAGTCGTACGAAAGCTATAATTCCTGTAGACCTTGGCGGAATTTTATGTAATTATAAAAAAATTTTTGAAATAGTTAATTTTAAAAAGAAAATATTTTTGCCTAATAATGAATTGCAAAGCAAAATCGGACGAATTGCAGTTATTGCCGATTCCGCACACAGTTTTGGTGCTAGAGATTCAGCGGGGTTAATGAGCGGTAAAATAGCCGATTTTACAGCGTTTTCGTTTCATGCTGTTAAAAATTTAACTACTGCCGAAGGCGGAGCTTTGACATGGACTATAAAACATAAAGATATATATAAAAATCTTTCGCTTTTTATACAGCATGGTCAAAGTAAAAGTGCTTTTGAAAAAACTATTCCAGGAAATTGGGAATATGATATTTTGCTCCCTGGTTATAAATGCAATATGACTGATATCAATGCTGCGATTGGTTTGTCTCAGCTGGAAAAATTTGATAAAATTTTAGAAAAACGTGAAGAAATAATTAAAATTTATAATAAATATTTTGAAAATGAAAATGTGGAAATTTTCCAAAAAAACGAATATATAAAAAACTCAAGTAAACATCTTTATATATTAAGGCTTAATGGAGCGGATGAAAAAATTAGAAATAAATTTATATTAAATCTTGCCGAAAAAGGCATAGCTTCCAATGTTCATTATAAACCATTGCCAATGTTTACTGCGTATAAAAATCTTGGTTTTGATATAAAAAATTTCCATAATTCATATGAAATGTATAAAAACGAAATTACTTTGCCACTTCATACAAAAATTAATACCGAAGATGCTTTTTATATCTCGAAAATTTTTAATAATCTGCTTAAAACCTGCCAAATATCTCTAAAGTAG
>JAIRZH010000049.1 GCA_031267335.1 Oscillospiraceae bacterium
AAATAATTTTTTAAAAATTCTTGCTGCGAGTTTAGCAGTTTTAAACTTATTCACTAATAATTTTAGCTTAGTTAATGCTACTGAAAATAATATTAGCGAAAAAAATTCTGGAAATAACACGCAAAAAAATATTGATAAAAATAATCTAGTTAATAATCCTAAAAACGTTAAAAACCAATCTAGTAAAAAAAAGGATATCATAAAATATACTGGTTTCGGAATCGCAGCGTTTTTGGCGGTATATTCTATAGTTAAAAAAATTAAATATATAAAATTAATCAAAAGCATTGATCCAGAAAAATTTCCAAAATCCGAAGAAGATCTTTTGAAAAAATTTCAACAGTGGTTTAAAGATTCCAAAGCACTGGCATACGACGAAAAAAATTCAAAAGACCATTCTCTTGAAAAATCTCAGGCTCTTGTAAGTTTATGTTTAATCTCAGTACATCTAGCCAGAGAATCTCTGAAAACTCTTTCAGAAGGATTAGATTTTGGAAAAAATAAAGGATTAAATTTTATAGAATGTTCTGAATTTGAAGTTAAAATTATAAACACCAAATCTACTCTTGTTTTTGGTTACAGAAAAGATCCATTTCAAAAATGTGATGAAAATCACAAAATATTGGTAAAAGTGTTAGGCGGTTTAGCACCATTTTTTTCTTGTTTCAGCGTAACTTTTGGCATGGCGTTGGCAAGTTTTGAATTAAAATATTTTAATTCAGAAAAAATGCTAAAAATAAATCCATGCATGTTTAAAGACGGAAATTTTAGGGATTTTAATAGCAACAACGTCGTGGAAATAGACGCAAAGTGCGACGAAAATCTTAAAAATATTTTAAGATACATAAATGATAAAAAAGTAATTTTGGGATTTTTAGATACGTTAGATAAAAAACTTTCCGATGCTTTAAAAGATCCTAATACTGATTTTAAAAATTTATTAATATAAGTTGTTGCTTTTGTGCTTTTCAGCATATGCTAATTGGAGCTGAACGACCATCGCATTGTAGGTTTATTTTTTTTACGCCTATTAACTCTGCTTAAAATTCTGTATCTTGCGATCTAATGGTTTTTTTCATATCGTATCAATTTTCATACCGATATTATTAAACCATATTTAAACACTAAAATTAATTTCCGAGGAGGTCTATTGAATAGGCTCTTATCAAACCAAAATATAAATTTACAGATTTTTTAAATTAAAATAATTTTTCTTACCTTTTTTGATTATTACACCATTTTTAAAATTTTGGATTGAGATTTTACTTTCTAAAGTTTGCACGACGTTATTAATTGTAATTCCATTTTGTTCTATTAAACGTCGTGCTTCGGATTTTGATTTTACAATTTTGCTAACAACAAGGACATCGACAATACTTATCTCTTGATTGGTGAAAGCTTTTTCTGAAATAATTTTTTCCGGTATATCGTTATTAGTATTTATATTATTAAAAGCAAATAAATTTCGAGATGTTATTTGGGATTTATTCGCTTCTTTTTCACCGTGCACTATTTTTGTAAGTTCGAAAGCTAAAACTTCTTTTGTTTTATTAAATTCTATACCTGATAATTTTTCGTATTGAGCAATTTCATCAAGATTTAAAGATGTAAAAAGTTTCAGGCATTTGCAAACATCATTGTCGGCAATATTACGCCAATATTGGTAAAATTCATAAGGCGAAGTTTTATTCGCATCGAGCCATAGTGCACCTTTTTCGGTTTTACCCATTTTTTTGCCATCTGAAGTTGTTAAAAGATTGGTAGTCATCCCAAATGCCTTTTTTCCAGATTTTTTTTTAATAAGTTCTACACCAGCAATTATATTGCTCCATTGGTCATTGCCACCAATTTGTAAACAACAATTGTATTTTTCATTTAAGATAAAAAAATCATAACTTTGCATTAACATGTAATTCATCTCAAAAAAAGTCAAACCACTATCAAGCCGTTGTTTATAACAATCGGCTGCAAGCATTCGATTCACACTAAAATGAACACCGATGTCACGCATAAACTTTATATAATTTAAATCAAGAAGCCAATCAGAGTTATCTACAAAAATAGTGTTGGGAACATCAATAAATTTTTCGGCTTGTTTTTTAAAACAAGAAACGTTATGCTCAATTTCTTCTTGCGTCATCAGACGTCTCATATCGCATTTGCCAGACGGGTCACCAATCGTTCCTGTCCCGCCACCAAAAAGGCAGATTGGTGTATGGCCATGTTTTTGCAAAAATGAAATTAAAATTAACTGAAACAAATGGCCAACATGCAAACTATCTGCTGTTGGATCGAATCCTATATAGAATTTTATTTTATGTTTGTTTAGCAATTCGCTCAAAGCGTTTTCATTTATAACTTGAGCTACTATTCCGCGAGTAATGAGTTCGTTATATAAATTCACGCCAAAATTTTCTCCATAATATTTAAAATTTCATGCTTACCCTGTTAGAGCTGTCTAATATTTCTAAGTAGTATAAATTTTATGATAAAATTTTTAAAGTTTAAAGTGTGAGGAAGGCAAATACTGACGTATTTAAAACAATACAGAATTTTAAATTTTAACTAAAGAACTTATTTTCGATAAGCTAAAGATGCAAACTTTGAACATTTTTAGTGAATTTGGCTCTGCTTAGCTAACACCAAACTGAAAAAATAAACGAAAAAATGCCAAAATTGTCAAAAAGTGCGCTTAAGGCTTATTCGGAGACAGGCTCTAAATATACGCTATTTCAGAGATATTCAGCAGGCTTTTAAAAATAAGCTTAATTAATATTATTCCTAATTTTTCTTTGTAGAGTATAACTTATAGCTTTTTTTAATATTTTAATTTTAATTCAGTTGCCATAGTTTTAATGCTTAAAGATATCCAAAATCTTCTGAAACAAAGCTCTTAATTTCATTAGCCACGATAGCAAAATAATATAATGAATTAGGTATATGATTTAAATTTTGAAACAGAAAAATTAAAAACATTTTGTAAATTTTTTCTCCAAAAAACATATAAAGTGTTGTTAACGATCTGCTTATTCTTAGCAGATTATGATTAGTATTTTTAATTCGATTTTCAAAATTTTTTTTATCTAAAATTGTAAATTTTTTTTGTCGTCCTATTCCCATCCCCCAATATCCACACATACATAAAAAACTCAACATAATGTTACATTGAATTATTGAAAAAATCTCTTTATTAGATTTAAAAAAAGAATTAAGTTTGTCAAAATACAAACATATACTTAAATGGCCTAGATTACTGCCAGAGTCCCAAGTTGGTAAAACGGCAGGTACACAGCGGCCTAAATCTTCAAATTTTCGCTGGTCTTCTTTGAATTTTAGAAAATCTTCTAGACTTTTAATTTTTAAATCATTTTTGCAAAAGATTCCTTCGTGCCCGCCCAAAAATATCATCCAATTTTTAATTTCAGAATTTACCTCTTCAAATGATTTTATTATCGCGATTTGATCGTTGTTAAGAACTTTAAGTTTTTTTGTTTTAGTCATGAATTCAAATTCACTTTCACTAAAAGTGATATTTTCTAAATCGATAAGTGAATCTATAGCATTAATTACAGTACAATATTTTTCTTCTCTACGATAATTAAAATCATAATAAAAATCAGCTTCTTTAAGAGTACTTTTGATTTGTTCAAGCAATTTAAAATTAATGTTTTGATTTGGTGAATCAAAGAGAAATTCAGAAGAATCATTTAGATTGTTTGAATCGTCGATAGGTGTTAAAATCGGCGGGCTGGAAAATGATTTTTTTTTGAATTTATATGATGAAATAAATGATAGTGAAATAAAACTTAAAGCAGTAATTAAATATTTATTTAATTCAAATTTTGCACTTAATTCACGCTTTTTGTTCCTCATTACCACAAAATTTGATTTGGCAATAAGATCAAAAATAAATAAGCAACTCATAAAAAAACTAAAAATATTTCGTAAATTTTTGTTCATTAAAATTATCTTATCTAAAACTCTCAATTGTTGCAAATTTTTCAGCTATTTTTTGAATATAATTTCGTTGCCTTGAAGTAATTTGGTAACGCCACAAACTAGGGCCCGTTCCCACTACCGTTTTTTGCCACTTCAAAAATAACGGGGCAGGCCTTAAATGGAAATCAAAATTTATATCATAAATATTTAATTTTTAAATAAATTAGTTGCTTTATAGGTCACAATTATTGTATCATTTTAAGGAAGTATTTGAAACTTTAAAAAAATAAAGCACCATTAGCTCAGTTGGTAGAGCACCTGACTCTTAATCAGGGTGTCCCGGGTTCGAGTCCCTGATGGTGCACCATGATTTAAATAAAATAATTATAAACTTGATGAAATTTGGCATTGCTTAGAGCCTGTCTAATATCTCTTTAGTAACACATATTTAACTAAAATTTTTAAAATTCAAAGCGTGAGGAAGGCGAATACTGACGTATTTAACTGACGAGCAATATAGAATTTTAAAAATTTTAGTTAAATATGTGTTGCTAAAGAAATATTAGACAGGCTCTTAAATATACACTTGAATTTTTATCCATAATTTTAGGCAAGATATTCTTATGGATAATTATTAGACTTTATTTTTTTGAACTATCAAATTTTACGAAAATCGACGCCGGCGTATATTTTAGATACCCTAAAGAGCTTTTAAA